>CAYQTY010000012.1:0-12890 GCA_964420535.1 uncultured Leptolinea sp.
CCTCCAACCCCACCTGCAGCAAAGAACGCTGCGGCGCAGGCCCTTCCGGACGGGAAAGCAACGTCCGCAAAGGGGGCAAAACTCTCGTTCCTGAACCTACGGAATGATTCGGGTAGAATTACCCGTTATGACTAAACCATCACAAACCTCCCATACCTCGCGCGGGTACCTGACCGCGTTCGCGGCTGCCATTGTCCTTTCGACGACAGCCATCTTCATCAGTCACCTCTCAACTGCGTATAGTCTACCAGCACTGGTACTGGCATTCTGGCGCGAACTGATCGTGGTCGTCACCCTGCTGGTTGTGTTGGCGGTCACGCGGCGGGTCAGCCTGCGTGTTGACCGCAAAGACCTGGGATACCTGCTGGTGTACGGCTTTGTGCTGTGGGTGTTCAACGCGCTGTGGACCACCTCGGTGGTGCTGAACGGCGCGGCGGTATCTACCGTGCTGGTGTACTGCTCGGGGGCTTTCACCGCGCTGCTGGGCTGGTGGTTATTAAAGGAACATCTGGGCGTCATCAAGCTGCTTGCCGTAGTGCTGAGCTTCGGCGGCTGCGCGCTGGTGGCTGGCGCGAATGACCCGGCCGTGTGGCAGGGAAACATTCCGGGGATCGTTGTGGGCATTCTGGCCGGGTTGTCATATGCCGTCTACAGCCTGATGGGCCGGTCGGCGGCCAACCGCGGGCTGAACGCCTGGGTGACGATCATGTACACCTTCGCTTTCGCCGCCTGTTTTATGCTGGTTGCCAACCTGTGGGGCGGCGGCAAACTGCCCGGCACGGCGCCCACACCGGCGGATCTTTTCTGGCTGGGTGACAGTTGGGCAGGGTGGGGGGTTCTCTTCCTGCTGGCGGCGGGCCCTACCGTGGCGGGGTTCGGGCTGTACAACATGAGCCTGGGCGACCTGCCTTCGAGCGTGGCCAATTTGATCGTCTCCACCGAACCGGTGTTTACGGCGCTGATTGCCTTCATTTTACTGGGCGAGCGCATGACGGGGGTGCAGATCTTCGGCAGCCTGCTCATTCTGGGCGGTGTGGCGTTGATGCGTATCTTCGAGCGCGAACCGGTGACGGAGTCAGAGCCCGCGGGGGTGTAGGGGTGCGATGAGCTAAAAGCCCCTCATCCCGGCCTTCCCCCGATGGGGAAGGAGCCCTGCGGCAGTCTACTTCAAAAACACATTTTCCCAGGTTAGTCAGGTTTATTAAGCACCTTCCCCCTTGGGGGAGACAAGCACAAAAAGCTCATTTCCCTCGGTTAGGCAGGCTCAAAAAGCACCATTCCCTTGGGAAGGCAGGCTCAAAAAGCACCATTCCCTTGGGAAGGCAGGCTCAAAAAGCACCATTCCCTTGGGAAGGCAGGCTCAAAAAGCACATTCCCTTCGGGAGAAACAGGTTCAAAAAGCAACTCTCTCTAGGGAGAAACAGGTTCAAAAAAACCTCCCCCGAGGGGGAGGCAGGCTCTTAAATCACCTCCCCTCTCGGGGGAGGCAGGTGGGGGCGATCAAAGCCTAATCAAAACTCGCTTCCGGGAATTTCTCCTTGATCATCCAGATCATTTCTTCCAACCCTTTACCCACTTCTGATGCATCAGCTGTAAAACCGTGATGAGTAACACCGAGCATAAATTTGACACGATTGTCAACTTCATTTACCTCAAGAAAGTAATGCGGCCCGAATACGATTTTGACTGATGTTGTGTTGCCGGATATATCTTTTATTACTTCCAAACTTCTAATACCATCTTCCATGTTAGCTCCTGTGGGTTTGATAATTAAGAAGTATTATAGATGGAAACAGCCCCCATCCCGGCTTTCCCCCGGAGGGGGAAGGTGACTAATTAACGGCTGAAAACTGGCAGAATTTGAATGTCGTTCAGGGTAGAATCCCTATTGTTCATGGGAAGGTAATTGACAAACTGAAGGAATGATCAGATGTAAATAAGCAGAACACGTAGAATCCCTCCTCTTCGGGGGAGGTTGGGAGAGGGAAATGCGGGATCACACGGAAGAAGCATTGAAGCGGGCCAGAGCCTTGCGGGGAGAAATGACTATGCCCGAACAGCGCTTGTGGGCTGTTTTGAATGACCGTTCTATAACGGGTTACAAATGGCGAAGGCAGCACCCGAAAGGTGTTTACATATTGGATTTTTTCTGTCACCAGATCGGACTTGTCATCGAGGTGGATGGAGATTCACATGCCGGCCAGGAAGAGTATGACGCCAACCGCTCTATGTGGCTTGAGGAGCAGGGTTTGAAAGTGATCCGTTTTTCAAATGACGATGTAATGAGGAATCTGGCCGGGGTTATGGAAGTGGTATGCCGGGTTTGTGCCGAAAGAAGCCCCCATCCCGGCCTTCCCCCGGAGGGGGAAGGGGCTAACTACGCAGGGGTTTAACGACTATTTTCGTTTGTATATATAAACTTTGGTGGAAAATAATTTTGGAACAAAATCAGATGAAAAAAATTGGTTCAATTTTACTTATTCTTGTCGCAATTCTCTTCATGTGTGGGAGTATCAAAGATCATGAGGTGAATTCGCTTACTGCTATTACGCAAAAACCAACTAATCAACCTGATATCAACATCGTTAGTGATCTTCCATCAAAAATTATCCCTTATGAGAAAAATCATTGGACCAGAATAGATACCAGAACAATGGGATTTTCCGGCAACCCAAGAATTACAGGCATCATCGTAAAATCAAATAAACACATCTGGGTTAATACTTCAGATGGGATAGCATTTTTTGACGGTTCATCCTGGATATTGATTCCTACAAAAAATGGATCTCCAAGCATATATATGTATGTAGATCATAATGAAACCCTCTGGAAAAAGATAAAAGAGAAGGCGATTGATCGACTCTATAGATATATAGGAAAAGACTGGGTCGGCTTTGATTCTCCACTGATTTCGCCTAATCTGGTTGAAGATAGTAACGGTCTATACTGGTTTGTTGATACTTATGACACAAAACAGAATGTGGCTAGCTTTGATGGGAAGACTTGGACGTTTTATTCTATTTTCAATAACTGGGGAAAATTGGAAAAGATCAGAGGATTTGATATAGATAGTAATGCTCATATGTGGGCTGGTTCACTATATGGACTTTATCATCATGATGGAATTTCTTGGAATCTGATTCCAAATCAAAACTTGAGCGGCGTTGAATCAGAGGTTGGTGTCACAAGCATTGACGTTGCACTGGATGGCTCCGTATGGTTACTCTTCAATGGAAGGTCAGTCATAAAATATAAAGATGGAGTTGTTTCAGTATATGAAAGTATTTTTCTTAACCAATTGGATCCGTTTTCAGGTGTGCATCTTATGGTAGACAGTTCTAGATCAGCTTGGATAGCAGGTTGGAATAAAGACAGATCTTCCCATTTATCACTAGTAAAACTCAGTACCTCTGGTTGGGAAATTTACGAACAACCAGAAATAGGATATATAGGTGCATTAACCCAGGCCTTTGATGGGAGTATATGGGTCGGTTCTGTTGACGCAATATATCAATATAAACCATAAATAGATATTGATTTGAAGGTGTTAGTCATTCTGATTAATTCGACTGGTAAGTTAAAAAACACACCATTGGCCATAGGATTATAAAAACCCAAAAGATTTGGTTTTTACTCCATTCCCCCCATCTGGTATCTTTATTGCTCCCCCATCCCCGATGGACCAACCCCGCGTAAACCGTCTTTACCCTGCCGTCTCCGCGTTGACCTTTCCCGCCCTGGCGGCTTTCACCGCGTTAACGCAATCCTTCCTCTTCCCCCTCGAAACCTGGTGGCCGGCCATCGCCGCCGGCCTGGCCCTCTACGCCGGCGTTGACGCCTTGCTCGCCGCCCGCGGCGTGACCCTCAACCTGTTTCATGCCATTGACTCCGGCCCCGTACGCCTGCGTGATGCCCTCTGGCCTTTGGCCGGGCCGCTGGCTGTCACCTTCGGCGCGGCGGCCGTCACCCACCTGCCGTTCCTACGGCTGTTGCCGGTGATGCTGCTGCTCTGCCTGCTGCACGCCGCCCTCACGGCGGCGGCCATAAGCGCCGTCGCCGCGACGCGCCCGATCGCAAATCGCCGCACGGCCGCGTGGATCGCCAGCGCGGCGGTCGTCACCGCGGCGTACGCGGCGGCTTTCTTCTCGCTGAACACCTTCGCGGCCGTTAACCCGCTGCTTCAGGTGACGGGTGCCGCGCGCGGCCTCTGGTTCACTGTGCCCGTGGCCGCCTCCGAAACCTATCCCTATGGGCTCGCCCGCCTGGAAGATGGCATCATTGATGATCTCGGCCGCCCGTTCATGGCCGCGCTGGGGCAGTCACTCGGGCTGATGAAGCCGTGCGCCGTCCCCGGGCCGGACCTGCGCAGCTACGCCCAGATCTCCCCGAACCCGAACGTGCAGCCCAAATTCCGCACCAATGTGGATACCCTCTGCCCTGAGTGGATTGAGATCATTCCCGGCTTCTTCTGGCGGGTGGGCCTGTTGGGGGTGTTTCTGCTCTCGCTGGTATTCGGCGCGTTCGTCACGCGTCACCCCGTTGACTTCGCCGTCACCGCGCTGCTGATGCTCTTCGGCTGGTTTGTGTGGCCGCCCTCCGAACGGGTACGTGTGGGAAATGTGCCCATGCTGATCCTTGGTATGCCGTGGCTCGCCCTGCTGTTCCCCGTCATCCGGCGCGGGCGTTCCGCTCCTGTGGTGTTATGGGGACTATTCGCCGGGCTGACGTTCGGTCTTTCCGGGCTGGTGCGCCAGCCGGTGGGCGCCGCGTTGACCGTCACCGCGTTGGCGGGGGTGGTATGGGCGGCGTGGACGTTCAAGAAACTTTACCTGCCGCTGCTGGCAGTGCTTACCCTGTTGGCTGGCCGTGCCATGCTTCCGGCCGTTATGAACACCCTGTTTCAGTACCGCGATGATAAACTGCGCATCACCGCGCCGGTGATGTCAACGCGTGAGCACGGGGTGGAGTTTAACCTTCTGGGTGGAATCGGCGGCAAAGACATGTCTGAAGAAAACTTTGGAGCGCCGGTATATGAGAACTCGCTAGATATTTCATTTGCCGACGTTCCCGTCTGGCTTACCGTGTTTAATGAAAATCCGCTCATAAATATCACACCGCCATCCCACAGTCTGATTTTGGTCACCGGCCGCAGCCTATTCCGGCAGTACGTTGCCGCCCATCCCGCGGAATACCTGTGGATCCTGTGCCTCAAAACTCTGGAGTACCTGCAGCTCATGGGCATTCCGTTGTTGGCACTGCTGTTGTTCCTCACTCTGGTGGTAGGGCGTTACGCGAAGATTGCCCCGGCTGAGCGTCTGGGTGTTTCCGTGGATGGTGCCCGCGAGGCGGTCGGTCTGTTGACGCTACTGGCAGTTGTGGCATCTGTCCCTGCTGTGCTCACCACCATATCGTACGGTGAGAACCTTTTCCTGCCGGCGGTGGTCATTTTCTTTATTGCCATTCCCGCGCTTTTGGTCACCTTTAAAGCTATCCTGTTGAAAAAGCGGGTGAAGCCATGAGACGAGCCGCCGGTTATTTCTCACGTCATATCGGTCGGATGGTGCTGCCCGTTATAATTTTATTGTTATGGCTGATGACGGATTCCGCCTCGCCATCCGTGGGCGTGGATCCTTCTGTAGTTCAGCGGACCTCAGATTTGATTCAGCAGGCGACTGCGCAGTCCATCCAACCCGGTGACAATGTGCTGTTCTCCACCCCAGATGACTCCATCCACCGGTCGCTGAACACTACCGGTGCAATCCTACGTGAGATTGACCTGAAATCCCCGGATGCCTTCCAAACCGAACTTACCGCCCTGTTAGACGGGTATTGCAGCGGGACGATGACCTCCACCGCAGCGTATCTGATATGGACGGAGAACGCGTTTACGCTGGGGCCGGCGATGCGCGGTGTCAATTTCTTTTTCAATTTCCAGGCGGTACTGCCGTATAAGGGTTATAACGTCTACGCAGTGGATAAATTTCTACGCCTCAAACCGAAGACGGATGTCATAGGTCGATACTGTGAAGCGCGGAAGACGGCCGTCGGGCGCGATGTGGTGGTTATCCTTGAGCCGCGCGCGTTTTCACCATGGATCGGTTCTGTGCGAATGGCAAACATCACCTGGCTGGCATCAGACCCGTTGCGCGTGATGCTGCTCTCCGATTTTACTGTGGATGGCATGCCTCCCGTCAGTACGTACGACGCGTACTGGTTGGGGTTCGACACAGTGGGATTTCCCTGGTCTTATAAGAACAGTGATGCGGTGGCGTACCGTGAAGTTTTCAGCCACCCCGGGGTGAAAGACTCGCTGTTGCTGATGGATAAGGGGGCCGTCATCGGGCCGGTGGCCGGGGGGTATGTGCGTGAATGTGAAGTGGATGATTCGGAGAGGAAGTATTTCCGGCGGGTGTGTGCAAAATGATAGTCCACGTAGGGTGGTGTTGAACGCTTCTATATTGACATTTCCAAATAGAAGTTTTCTGCTATCGTTCAGGTGCGGCTTGCGCTGGATGTCTTATTCCAGTGGCAACCCACCACGGCCTGCCGGGTGACATGCGTGTCCATTTGATTCTCACACGGCAGACCTCACCCTCATCCCGGCCTTCTCCCTCAGGGAGAAGGTGACTTTATCGCGCCGGTTAGGTAAGGTGGTGTTGAACGCATTTATATAGACATTTCTATAAGGCGGTTTGATTGGTTTCAAGAGGATGCGTTCAACCCACCACGGCCTGCCGGGTGACGCGCGCGTCAATTTGATTCTCACCCGGCAGACCTCGCCCTCATCCCGGCCTTCTCCCTCAGGGAGAAGGTGACTTTATCGCGCCGGTTGACCCGGTTTCTAATCTATTGACTTGTTCACCATCATGCCGGGTGACGAGTGCGTCAATTTGATTCTTACACGGCAGACCTTACCCTCATCCCGGCCTTCTCCCTCAGGGAGAAGGTGACTTTTTCGCGCCGGTTGTGTATTGATTCTTCTATAAAACACGCCAGCCTTCCTTATATAAGGGAAGGCCGGCGTATGATTCTTACCCCCGGTTATTCCAGGCCATCACGATGGCAAATACGATCATCGGGCCTACGGTAAGGACCACCAGCGCGATCCATAGCGGGTCAAACCCGGTTTGACCGCGGGTGAAGGCCGAATACCCGATCAATACGACCGCACTCAGCGCGGATGAAACCATGAAGGAAATGTACCCCGCGTGGTGACGGACTTCCATCGCGCGCTCGTCACCCTCTTCCAGCATGGCGCGGTGGGCGGCGGCCGGGTCACGGCGCGCGGCGATGGCACGGATCAGCGGGATGATGCCCCAGCCGGCCAGCAGGATTCCCAGCCCTTCCAGCAGGCGGGTATCGGCGATGGTCCCCGGGATAGTCTTCCGCAGGATCAATCCCGCGGCGAAAAGCACAATTCCAGCGGCCAGGGCGATCAGCCCGTAATTCGCGCGGTTAGTCTTGGTGTTCTGGTTTTTCATGTTCAGATTCCTCTTCGTAAATAAAAATTTCCTCAATGGTCCGGCCGAAAAGCTTTGACAGCCTGAAGGCCAGCAGGATGGACGGATTGTAGCGGCCGTTTTCCAGCGAAATAATGGTCTGCCGGGAGACGTCCACCCGGTCAGCCAGTTCTTGCTGTGTGAGCCCGGCCTGTGTGCGTAAAACTTCGAGATGATTTTCCATAGACTCCTTTGTAAAGCTAGCTTTACATTAGTATAAACCGAATCGCCGGAATGTCAAGTGCGCTTTACATATTGAAACCTTTCAAATGCCGGAAGCGTACTTAAAATAGGAAGGCTGCTCTCAGAGCTATTGAAAATCAGCCTGAAGGGTCTATAGTAAAGATAGCCGTGAAATACCGGCACAGTGGGAGGTTTATATGGAACACACGAAATTGCCCATTATCCGCGTCGCGCCGCGGGTCTTCACCATTCTTCTGGCGCTATTCCTGATGCTTTTTTCTTTTGATGTGTTCGACGGGCAGAGCCCTGCCTGGGAAATGGCGGTTGGATTTATCATCCACAACATTCCTGTCATGCTGGTGCTCGTCATTCTTTCCGCGGCATGGAACCGCGAATGGCTGGGGGCGGTGATCTTTCCGGTTCTCGGGTTGTTGTATTCTCTCGATAATCTCGACTCGCACTGGTCTGTCCACCTGGCGATCACGCTTCCATTGCTGGTCAACGGATTGCTGTATTTGCTGGCCTGGCTCGACCGGAAGAAGAGTCGCCCTCTAGTTCAAAGCTGATCCGCAATCGACTTTCAAAGACCAGCTGTCAACCTTGAAGCCGCCTGATCCCTGACCCGGCGGCGTAGTTCCGTCTGTTTCCGCATAAATCCACCCGCATGTGGATCTTTTCAACCGCGGTAGATTTATCCAATTTTTATACATAATTATTATTCAGGGGAGTATTCTATTTAACAGGTTGTGACGGAGTTGATCACACTGACCTGCACTTAAACAACGTCAGACGCAGAACATTTCAACAGGAACAGGGAGGCTATTATGAAGTCAGGTTTGGAAGAACACAAAGGGAAAAAAGTGTTTGTTGCCCGCTATGACCACATGACCATGGAGCAGGTCAAAGCAGAGGTGGAGGATGTTAAGAAATTCATGGGCACCACCCCTGATAAGACAGCGCTGGTGCTGGTAGATACTACGGGAACGATCATTTCACCCGAAGTTCTCAATCAATTCAAACAAATCTCCGCGCAGGTTTCAGATAATCTGACGACCAAAACGGCCATCCTGGGAATGAACGGACCGCGCAAAACATTCCTTGAGATCATCAGCAAATTCACAAAGAATAAGACTGTCCCGTTTGATGAACGGCAGGCAGCAATCGACTGGCTGGTTTCCTGACGGTCACCCGTGTGGCACGGGCCATTCATCCGGCGTTAATCTTCAGGATGTATATAATGAATGTCAACCGGAATGACTGTTATTTAAAGAAGAGACTTATTTCTCCGGCTGCAAGTCCGGCATATTGGCAGGTCTCCGCGGGTGAACGTCTGTCGCGGATGAGCATTCCCCAAAGTACGGGTACCTGACCGGTACTGAAAGAATTCTTATGCGTCGGATAACCCTGATACTGGTATCTCTGATCACCGCACTGGGGCTGATGGGATTGAATCAAATCCCGCAGAATTACACTGTCAGGGTAGGGGTTTACGAAAACGCGCCAAAGATTTATACCGCCGCCGATGGAACCGTCAAAGGTTTCTGGGCGGATATTTTGGTTTACATAGCCCGCAAAGAAGGGTGGCAGATCGAGTGGGTGCACGGCACGTGGACCGAAGGGCTGGAACGGCTGGAAAACAATGAAATTGACTTGATGCCGGATGCCGGCTTTAGTTTGGAACGCGCCGAAAAGTTCACATTCAACGATGAATCCATTCTGACAAGCTGGGCGCGGGTTTACACTCGCGAGAATTCGGGTATACAAACCATCCTCGATCTGGATCAAAAGATCGTGGGTGGGTTAAATGGCAGCCTTAATATGGACGGAGCGGAAGGGATAAAAGACCTCACAGCGCGGTTCGGAGTATCCTGCAGGTTTGTGGGTTTTGATTCGTACTCTGAAGTTTTCGAAGCCGTCCGCTCTGGAAAAGTGGATGCCGGCCTGACAAATAAGGATTATGGTGATCAAAACGAACGCCAATTTGGTCTGGTTCGAACCCCGATCATTCTTCAACCTATTCAATTAAAAATCGCTTTCACCCGAAATGCAGAACAGACGTCATACCTGAAAAAGACCGTTGACGCGGATATCCGGCAACTGAAGGGTAACCCGGATTCGGTGTATTACAAAGCGCTGGATACGTACTTTGGGGAAAAACCGGTTGAAGTGATCCCCCGCTGGATAACGGATCTTTTACTCATCGCGGGTGTTCTCATTGTCATTTTGGGAATTGTTTCCTTTGTGTTCCGGGGGAAATTCGACCGCCAGTCCGATAGTTTACGCCGAAGTGAGAGCCGCTACATCGCGTTGCTGAATAATTTCCCCGATCTGATCATCCGCATGGATCAGAACGGCAGGTTCATTGATTACCATGCGGCCGAAAGCAGCCCGATGAGCGAGCGTCTGGAAGAATTCAACGGCAAACTGATCGAAGAGATCCTGCCTCCGGACCTGTCTGCTATGACCATGCTTAGCGTGAAGAGAGCGCTGCTTACCCATAAGCTGCAGATCAAAGAATATCAGGTACCGGTACAGGGTGATATCCGGTTTTTTGAAGCCCGGTATTCACCCAGTGATGAAAATGAAGTGATCATTCTGGTGCGAGATATCACTGATGAAAAAAGGGCGCAAAAGGCGCTGAAAGATAGTGAAGAACGCTACCACACCCTGGCGCGGGTATCGCCGGCGGGAATTTTCCGCACCAATGCCGTCGGGCAGACGACATATGTCAACCCCACATGGTGCCGGATATCAGGACTCACACCCGAAGAAGCGATGGGAGACGGCTGGTTGAAAGCTGTTCATCCGGAAGACCGCCAAAAATTGAGCGGTGACTGGAAAGAATTCGCGGCCAACCAGATTTCTTCTCATGCCGATTACCGATTCGTCCGGCCGGATGGCAGCGTGGCGTATGTCATCGGTCAGGCTGTTCCGGAGGTCAACGCGGAAAATGAGGTGGTGGGGTATGTGGGTACGATCACTGATGTCACCGAACGCGTGGAATCGGAGGAAGCCCTGCGTGCCTCACGTGAAGCAGAACGCACCGCCCGCGGCATCAAAGAGACGATCCAGGCAGCCAATCTGGTATTAACCAACTCGCTTGATCTGAAGGAATTATTGAACGTTCTACTCGATTTTATGCGCCAGATCGTGCCGTATGACCGGGCACGGGTGGTGCTGCTGGAAGAAGGATCGCGGCTGAGAATGGTCACTTCACGAGGCTTTGACGCGGAAATTGACCGCGAAGTGGATGCCGCCGTGCTGCCGAATTACCAGACCAACCCGCTGATCACCCCGCTGATCAGCGAACAAACCTGCGTGGTGGTGGATGATATTGACGCGTACCCCGATTGGGAGTCATATGCCGGCCGCGGACACGGCCGAAGTTGGATGGGCGTCCCCCTGGTATCGCAGGGGCAGGTGCTGGGTTATTTCTCACTGGATAGAAACGAACCCGGATTCTTTACAGAAGAATCGAAAGGGTTGGCTTCCAGCCTAGCCGCGCAGGCGGCTGTGGCCATTCAAAACGCGCGCCTGCATGAAGCCCTTCGCCAATATGCCGATGAACTCGAAGGGCGCGTGGCGGAACGTACCACAGAACTGGCACGCCGGGTGGCTGAAGTGGAAGCCCTGAACCGCTCCGCGCAGCAATTGAATGAAGATCTAAAAGAAGCGGTAAAGAAAGCGGAAAGTGCCGACCGTCTGAAATCCGCGTTTCTGGCCACCATGTCTCATGAGCTGCGCACTCCGTTGAACTCGATCATCGGGTTTACGGGCATTTTGCTGCAAAAGCTGGTTGGCCCGTTGAGTGAAGAACAGGAAAAACAGTTGAAGATGGTGCAGGGCAGCGCGCGCCACCTGCTTGAATTGATCAATGATGTGTTGGATATATCCAAGATCGAAGCTGACCAGATCGTGCTGGTTATGGAAGAATTTGACCTGTGCACTTCGATCCAGAGCAGCGTGGAAAAGGTCAAACACCCGGCTGAAAAGAAGGGGCTGATGCTGGTTACTGATCTGCAACCCGGTAGTGTGCCGGTCACCAGTGACCGCCGGCGGGTTGAACAGATATTGATCAACCTGCTGAATAACGCGGTGAAATTTACCGAGACGGGTTCGGTCACCATCCAAAGCCGGGTGACAGATGGCCAGGTAAAAGTCTCGGTCACCGATACCGGAATCGGCATCCGTGAAGAAGACCTTCAAACCCTCTTCAAACCCTTCCGGCAGGTGGATACCGGCATCACCCGTCAATATGAAGGAACCGGACTGGGCCTATCCATCTGTAAACGGCTGGTTGACCTTCTGGGCGGCACCATCTCAGTTTCCAGCGACCCGGGCAAGGGAAGCACATTTGCTTTTGATCTACCACTTTCAAGGGAATCATAAATGGGAAAAAACATACTCATCATTGAAGATAATGAGCAGAATATGTATCTGGTCACGTTCATTCTGGAGAAGAGTGGATATAAAGTAATTCAGGCGCGCAGCGGAGACGAGGGATTGCGCGTAGCCGCGATTTGTGAGCCTGATTTGATACTGCTCGACATACAATTACCCGTAATGGATGGTTACACAGTGGCGCGTGAATTACGAAAAATGCCGGCACTGGCGGATATCCCCATTATTGCCGTCACGTCGTTTGCCATGCCCGGCGACCGTGAGCAGGCGCTGGGATCGGGCTGTACCGGATACATTGAAAAACCCATCGACCCGGATACATTCATCACACAGGTGAACCAACACCTTCCACCGCATTAGTTCCATTGAAACGCGAGGCTCGCCATGAATAAAGTACTTATCGTTGACGACAGTCCCCAGAACCTGTATATGCTGGAGATCATGCTGCTTTCCAATAATTTTGAAATTCGCAAGGCTGTCAATGGAAAAGAAGCCCTTGAGCAAGCCCGCGCGGAAAAACCGGATCTGGTTATTACCGATATCCTGATGCCCGTTATGGACGGGTTCACACTTTGCCGTGAACTTAAGAAGGATGCGGAGCTGAAAAGTGTTCCGTTAATTTTCTACACAGCCACATATACCGACCCCAGGGACGAAGAATTCGCCATGAGCCTGGGCGCCGACCGCTTTCTGGTCAAACCCTTGGAACCCTCTGAGATGCTGAAAGCCATCCGCGAGGTGTTACAGTCATCGGAGCGAATTTTACGGCAGGTCCCTCCGGAACAGCCGGAAAATGAAATCTATTAC
>CAYQTY010000012.1:12900-22237 GCA_964420535.1 uncultured Leptolinea sp.
AAATCGTACAGCGAGACTCTGGTGCGCAAGCTGGAAGAGAAAATGCTTCAACTGGAGCGGTTTAACAAACGTCAAACCGCCCTCTACCAGGCATCGTGCGAAATGATCAGGCAGCACTCACCCCGCGAGATGATCCTCATGGTTTTACGAACCGTGGTGGAAACCGCCGGGTATCAGCAGGCCAATTACTTTGAATACGACCCGGTGGAAAAGCGGCTTTCACTCACTTCTTCCTCCGGATTCTCGGAGGATACTGAATCCAAATACCGCAGTCAGTTGGATTTTCAACTGGGTGAAGAACAGGGACTGGTGGGTATAGCCGCGGAAACAAAGCAGGTGATCAATATCGCCGATACGAAAGAAGACCCGCGTTGGATCATATTGGATGATACGATCAATTCCGCCCTGTTTATACCGGTAATGTTTGAAAAACACCTGATCGGCGTTATGGCTCTCTTCAGCCACGAAAAGAACGCGTTCGGGTTGGATGACGTGCAAAATATTACCGCCCTTACCAACAGCCTGGCGGTGGCTATTGAAAACAGCGAAAAAGAAAGTCAACTGCAAAGGCAATTACGCAAGGTTTCGGCGCTGCACACCATTGACACGACTATCAACAGTAACATTGACTTGCGGTCCGCGTTAAAAGCCATCTTGAAGATCAGCGTCGAACAACTGGCGGTCGATGCGGGTGATGTTGTACTGTTCAACCCCTATTCTTTATCCTATGATTTCGCTGCCGGGTATGGGTATAAGACCAATCTGGCAAACGCACCGGAAAAGCGGGAACGCATGATCCTGGCTGAACGTGTGGTGATGGAACGCCGGATGATCCACGATACCGGTGAAGTGCGTGATCTGTTTTCGCCGTCTATGAAGGTCATCTGGGACAATGAAGGCGTAACAGACTATTGGGGTGTTCCACTGGTTTCCCGGGGGGAGGTAAGGGGAGTGCTGGAGGTAATCAACCGCAAAACCTTCAAGGCCGGCCCTGATTGGGTGGCTTACCTCGAAACTCTGGCCGGGCAGATGGCCATCGCCATAGACAGTATTGGCATGCTGGAGCAATTACAACGTTCCAATATTGACTTGCGCGTAGCCTACGATGCCACCATTGAAGGCTGGTCCAAAGCGTTGGACCTGCGGGATAATGAGACCGAAAACCATACGGTGCGTGTAGTGGAGATGTCGTTGCGGTTGGCAGAAAAGATGGGCATCAAAAATGAAGACCTGATCCACATTAAACGCGGGGCTATGCTGCACGACATCGGCAAGATGGGTGTTCCGGATAGTATTCTGCATAAACCCGGCCCGTTGACGGACGAAGAATGGGTTATCATGCGCCGGCATCCGCAATTCGCGTACGAAATGCTATCTCAGATCAGCTACCTGCACCGCGCGTTGGATATTCCCTCGTGCCACCATGAGAAATGGGATGGCAGCGGTTACCCGCGCGGACTGAAAGGTGAGCAAATTCCCCTGGCCGCCCGCCTGTTTGCCGTGGTCGATGTGTGGGATGCCCTGCGCTCAGACCGCCCGTACCGCAAAGCCTGGGCGGATGACCGCGTGATGGACTATATAAAGGAAGAATCGGGAAAACACTTTGACCCGGCTGTGGTCAACGTGTTCATCGAATTGTTACAATCAACCGAAGCGTATGGATCAAAGTCCGAATAAGTGACTGGCAAGGATCCGCAGACCGATGCCGATCAGGATCAACCCGCCGGCCACTTCCATTTTTTTGCCGAAATGCGCCCCCAACTGGTGACCGGCGAAACCGCCGAAAAGTGAGAGCAGCAGCGTAACCACGCCTACCACCGCCGAGGCTGAGAGAATATTCACCTGCAGCATGGCCAGAGAAAGTCCTACGGCCATGGCGTCAATGCTGGTAGCCACACAAAGCACCAGCAGCGTCTTGCCGTGGGTGATATCTTCGCAGCGGCAGTCTTCATCGGGGTTGAGACCTTCTTTGATCATACGCCAACCCACCCAGGCCAGCAAACCGAACGCCACCCAGTGGTCAAAGGCACTGATCAGCCCGGCGACGGTTGAACCCAGCAACCAGCCCAGCAGGGTCATCAGACCTTGAAACAGACCAAAATGAAATGAAATCCGCAAAACGCGCCGCCAGGTGGGTTCCGCGTTATCTGACGGGCTGGTTCCCACACCGAGTGAAACGGCGAAGGCATCCATGGCCAGGCCGACGGAAATGATCAATGTAGTGGCTGTATCCAACAAATCTTCCAATCTGAACGAATAATTCCACCCATTTTACCGGAAAAACCGGTTCCTGTTACCAATTCATTACCGGGGCTTATCTTTATTAAATCTTTATATTTTTATCAAAAGACCTCATGCGGTTTTTATGCCCGCTGAGTATTATCACTGGTTGGACGAGTTTTTTATTTTTCCGGTAGCCTGCAATTCCGGTAGATATGAGAGAGTACTACAATGAAAATTGATACTGCTTCGGGGGCAACCATTCTTGAACCCGGTTATGACCAGACACCGCCAAAGAGCTGGCGGAGCTGGCTGATTGGTCATCCGCTTTCCACAGCCGACGCGCCCAACCAGACGATTGGCAAATTCATCGGGCTGGCCGTTTTCGCCTCCGATGCGCTTTCTTCCACGGCGTACGCGTCGCAGGAAATTCTGATCATTCTGGCGTATGCCGGATCCCAGGCGCTGGGATTTGTGTTCCCGATCTCCATTGCCATTGTGACATTGATGGCCATTGTTTCCATTTCGTATGAACAGACCATTCATGCCTACCCGGGCGGGGGCGGCGCCTATATTGTGGCGCGTGACAACCTGGGCGAACTGCCGGCGCAGACCGCCGGCGCGGCCCTGCTTACGGACTACATCCTCACGGTTGCCGTATCCATTTCATCCGGTGTGGCGCAGATCGTTTCGGCTTTCCCGCAGTTGTTCCCCTACCGGGTTGAGATCGCCGTCAGTATGGTGCTGTTCATCATGCTGGTTAATCTGCGCGGTGTGAAGGAATCCGGCATGGCGTTCGCCATTCCCACGTATTTCTTCGTGGTCACAATGTTCATCACGGTGGGGGTGGGTTTCTTCCGCTACTTTACCGGTACCCTGGGAGCGGTGGTCAACCCGCCGGAACTGGAAACCGCCGGCATGGTGGCGACGGCTGTCACCCCGTTCCTGCTGCTGCACGCGTTTTCCAGTGGCACCGCCGCGTTGACCGGTATCGAGGCCATATCCAACGGGATCACAGCATTTAAAGCGCCCAGCAGTAAAAATGCCGGCATTACCCTGGTGTGGATGTCTGGAATTCTGGCTACACTGTTCCTGGGAATCTCCTTTCTGGTCGGCCCCATTCACGCCGTACCTTCAGAGCAGGAGACGGTCATTTCGCAATTGACCCGTACTATTTATGGCGGGCAGGGTGTGCTGTACCTGGCGTTGATCGCCGGAACGGCGGTCATCTTGATCATGGCGGCCAATACCGCCTTCGCTGACTTCCCGCGACTTTCCGCGCTGGAAGCCGGTGATGGTTTCCTGCCCAGGCAAATGACCTTCAAGGGCAGCCGGCTGGTATTTTCTCGCGGCATTGT
Organism: uncultured Leptolinea sp.; assembly: GCA_964420535.1. GTDB lineage: Bacteria > Chloroflexota > Anaerolineae > Anaerolineales > Anaerolineaceae > Leptolinea. Next base: position 16,479 of record CAYQTY010000012.1, read on the forward strand.
CACACTGGCAGCCATTTCATCGTTGTTGATCATCGTATTTCAAGCCAGCGTAACCAAACTGATCCCGCTCTATGCCATCGGTGTATTCCTGTCATTCACCCTGTCACAGGCCGGTATGGCCCGGCGGTGGTGGAAAGCGGGTCATTTAAAACCCGGGGATGAAGTAGTGGAGCCGGGGTCTGTGCTGCGTTATGACCAGAACTGGGTGACCAAACTGATCATCAATGGATTCGGCGCTGTATGCACCGCTGTGGTGATGGTGGTGTTCGCGATCACAAAATTCAAAGACGGGGCATGGATCATTGTCATCCTGATCCCGGTGCTGGTGGCATTTTTCTTCAGCATCCATCATCATTACAAACGCATCGCGCAAAAACTCTCTCTGCAGAATTATCATTCCACCTCTATCAAGCGCCACCGGGTGGTGGTGCTGATCGCCGGTGTGCATCGGGGTTCGCTGGCCGCGTTGACGTACGCGCGCACGCTCTCGGAAGATGTCACATCGCTGCATGTTTCCACCGATCCGGTGGAATCGAAGAAGATCCGTGATAAATGGGAAATGTACGGCGAGGGTACCCGGCTGGTGCTGCTGGAGTCACCGTACCGGCTGTTGATAGAGCCGGTGATGAATTATATCGAACAGTTGCTGGATAAACGGATGCCCAATGAGATCATCACCGTGGTAGTGCCGCAATTCGTACCGAAGCACTGGTGGGAGAATTTCCTCCACAGCCAAACGGCAATGATGCTGCGGATGGCTTTCATGTTCAAGCCCGGTCTGGTAATCATTGAGGTTCCGTACCAGATCTAAAGCATTCTTTAAATCAAAAATTAACTGTCAAAGGGCTGCCTGTACCTTAAGCAGCCCTTATTTTTTGCTGTACAGATCGATACGGCTCACACCGTACCGGAGGCCTTACGGGAGGATGAGAACTGCCTGTTATGCTGACCGGAGAGACACTTGTGTCGCGCGGCGCTATTCGCAGTGCGGGTGAGCATCCCGCAAAGCCGCCTGGTGTTCATGTCCATCAGGCAGTCTACATAGCCGACAAACGATATCCCGTCTATTTCCACTCATCCGGCAGCTCGCGCCCTGCGGCCAACAATAACTCCTGGTGATCGGCTACTGAAGCGGCGTAATTCTTCGCCCGGCACTTTTCATAATATTCAAGCGACTTCTCCAGATCGGCATCCTGGCGGGCATCGTAATACTTGTGGGCATAGATCCGGGCGAGCAAATGCCAACCGTACATATTCTCATTGACTTCCGCGCCCTGTGCCTTTTCCTGAACCTTCATAGAATCCAGCACATAATCCAGCGCCATACGGGCATTTTCGCGGTCCATGTCGGAATACTTTGCCTTATCCTTAAAAACATCCGCCGGCACAAATTTTTGTATGGCTGCCATCTGGTAGCCGTAAAACGTCAGGTTATACACTGACAGGTCCTCAGGCAATGGAGCGGGAACGTCACCGGGGAATAGCACCGGTTTGCCATCCGGACCCAGTACGGGGCCAGCCGGCGCGGGCGTGTCAACCGGTTTCGCGGGCTCCGCTGTGGCTGAAGGTTGAACGGCTTCGGGGACCGTAACGGCAGCGGGTTCAGCCGGTTTTTCCCCGCACCCGCTGACCAGCCCGAGCACGGCACATACAGCCAGGATGGCGATAACAGCTCTTCGATTCATTTTTCCCTCCCGTTGAATTTGTCTGAATTTTCGATGAACATCGTCATCAATGATTTTCCCAGTTCAACCGGGTCAAATTGAGGATACGCTGACGGCACGAAGCCGATGTAGTAGCACACGTCACCGCGCGTCACCACGAAATCGGCGTCGTATTCCCCGATCATGTAATAGCAGCCGCTGTCCCACAGTGGTGACTCTACCCACACCAGGCTGCCCGGGTTGGCGGCCGTGCGGTAATCTTCCAGCTTTTCCACTCCGCCGCTCGCGTGCGTCCTGAATCGGATCTCCACCATGGCCGTGTACACACTCCAAAAATTGCCGGCGGGGTCGCCGTTCTCTGGATCGCTGTATTCCGGTTCAAGGTATTGGTAATCGGTATAGCCGGTGATGTCGGATAGTTCACTGATGGTAACAATATCAGCAATCCGCATGGACCGGTTCGGCTCAACGGTGAACGGCACGGCTGTCAGGGTACTGGCAGCCTGAGCCACAACCGCGGGGGTCCCGGTGGGCTCAACAACCGGGGACGCGGTCACACTACTGCAGCCGGTCGCAAAAAGCATAACCGGAAAGGCGGCGCACAGGAGGTTGATTCTGATTTTCATGACGGAGTGAAAAAGTTGATGGTCTGTCAATATTATACAGAATGTGTCAACCGGCCTGTCCGGGTAAAAAGACGCAGGCTATGCCGATAATGCCAAACAGCATGCTCGTAAGCACTTGTCTATAAAGGTATACCCGATGCCTGCAACCCGGTTATAACGGGTTATCAATAAGTTTGACAACCCCTGTTATCCATCTATACTAAATATATCGTTCAGGGAAAATAACACCCGTCTGCACTATTTTTACCCATAACTGTTCTCAACCGACACGGCATTCATCACGACTGCCCTGTTGAAAGCCAGGATCTACCGCCATTAATTGGTCGCTTACCCGCTATGTATGGGAATGGCGGCAGGGAGCCAGTAGCGAAACCGGTCACTTTGTATGATCGGTTGTTTGTTTTTATGACGCGCGATAAAAGCTCCGCGGCGTTTTCGTCTCCGCGACTGGCGGAGGGAGGAGGTACCCGGTCATATTTCTGCCGGCCGGACCACCGGGTTTTTGTCACCCAATTTCACCCTGACAGGAGAATCAAAATGGGAAAGAAAAAATGGTTTACCATCCTGTTTTATGTTGTTTTCATTCTGGTATACGCCCTGGCGTTGACCATCCCCATCGGTATGGTGGTGAAAGCCGACGACTCGGCCCCGGCTGACCCGCCGGCGGAAGAGGTTGCACCGGAAGAACCCCCGCCGGAAGAGGCGCCGCCTGAGGAAGGACCGGCCGAACCGCCGCCCTCCGAACCGGCGTATGTGGAACCGGCGTATGTGGAACCGGTAGCCCCTGTTGAGCCGCCGGTTGTGGTGGAACAAGCCCCGGCAGAAACCGCGCCAACTGTTATAGAGGCACAGCCTCCGGCAGAACCCGCCCCACCGGTTATGGAAGAACAACCTCCAGTAGAACCTGTGCCGCCGGTTGAGGCGGAGCAGCCACCCGTAGACGCCGCTGAACCACCGGTGACGGACATTGTGCCGCAACCTGAGTCAACTGCCGTTGAATCGCCGGTAGAGGAAACCGGGCAACCGGTTGAGCAGGTGACCGAGCCGTTGGACACCGCCGGCGACCTGCCGGACGAATCACCCGCGGGTGAAGAAGAACCGCAGGCGGTTCCAGAATCGATAGCTGCGCCACAAACACAGGTGTTTGATGCCGCCGCGCTGCCGGAAGTGGTTACCGAAGAACCGCCTGCCGCGCCGGTCGAGGTACTGGAAGCGTTGCCCGAGGGAGCCAATCTGGTGGTTCTAGACCAGGAAGGCGGTGCAGTTCCTCTCGCCTCGAGTGAAGCCGAAGTCACACTGGCTAACGGAGACCCGATGTACTGTGCCGGTACCGACGCTCCGGGAAGCGCGTCGTGTATTTCGTATGGCACGATAGAAGCCGCGATCCACCATGCCCAACAGTCTGGTAACGGGGATTGCACGATCTACGTGGAAGTCGGGTATTCCAGCCCCACGCACAATACCATCGAGATCGATGATCATGATTTTGATGACAACAATTTCAGCATCAGTATTTTTGGCGGGTATGACCTGGCAGCCAAAACCGTTGTGGGGCAAACGCCTCTGGAGCAGAATTTCCTCATCAGCGATATCACCGGTTCGCTTACACTGGCCAACTTTCTTATGCAAGAGTTCTCCACCAGCCATAACACGGTTGAAATCAACAATTCAGAAGATGTTACTTTGAACAATATGGATATCAACAATACCGGCAACGGGAATGCCGTGCGCATAAACCATAGTCAGAATGTGGTCATCCGGAATTCGAAGATACATGAGGAAGGCATCGGGTACGGCGTATTTGTCCACTCGAGCGACGACATCGATATCGTCAACACGACCATCAAAGAGTATGGAAGTGATGGCGGGGTCTTCATGGAAAACACCGATGGCGTGCTGCTGGAAAAAATCGTCATTCAATCGCATGATCCCGGTTGTGTGCTGGGCGGCTGCTACACCCACGCGATCCGCCTGAATGACGGCTCGAATTACACGCTGCGCGATGTAGAAGCTACCAGCGATTATGGATCCGGGTTGTCAACCAATACCAACGTCTCCGGATATGTGCGTATCTTTGACAGCGAATTCGACGATAACGGTCAGCGCGGTGTTTCCATTTTCTCCGGCGGACCTGTATCCATTACCAACACGTCCATTCGCGATAACAATGGAGACTACGGCCTGGTGCTTGATTCAGATACCATTGACTTGAAGACCGTCCATGTAGATTCAAATCAAAACCACGGCGCCCAACTCTTCGCGGACGGATGGATAAAAATCCAAACCTCAACGTTCTCCGGCAACCATCATAATTACGGACTTTATGCCGTATCCTTCAATCAGTATATTGACGTAAACAGCATTACAGCAAACGGTAATCATGACTATGGTGCGCGGCTTGTAGCCGATACCTACGTCAATGTATTCAACAGCCAGTTCAATACCAATGGGGATTACGGCCTGTATGCATACGCGCCGGATTACATAATCGTGAATAATTCCGTCGCGTCAGGAAACGGTGACGATGGGGTTGATCTACACACCGGCGGAAACATTACGGTAACCTGTAGTGTGTTCAAGGATAACGGCGAAGATGGGCTGGAAGCGACACTGACAGGACCGGGTTCCACTCTTACATTGAATTCCGTAACGATCAGCGGTAACAATCTGCCTATGCATATAACAGGCGGAACTATGGTGGAAAATCTGAATTATCCATGCGGCGGAAGTTCCAGCAGCAGTGACGACGGCGATACGGATGAGACAACCACCACCACAGCCGCGGCTGCGATGGTTCCGGCACCCATTCTGTACATTATGCCACCCGGAGCCGAATTGATCCCGGTGACCGGCGGCGAGTTCATCGATCTGTCATGCACGGGAATCAGTCTGCTAAGGCTGCCTGAAGGCGAAGAGACGGTCATCAACCAGGCGATGTGCGGATATAAAGCCGCGATGGAGCTGGTATCACCCGATGAGCTGCCGTCGCCAGTGCCGGGGCCGTGGACGTTTGTCGACGGATTCACGGTCACAGTGATGTTTGGCGAAAATGTGGTGGTGGAAGCTTTCGAAGGCGCCACCTACACCGTGCGCTTCCCCCTTGCCAATGACCAGTTGAACGATACATTCCATGTTCTATTCTGGGATGTTGAAGCCAACGACGGCCTCGGCGGTTGGGTAGACCTGGGCGGCGCGCGTGAAGCGTTGATGTGGGTGGAGACCCACGACCGCACCGGGACGTTTGTATTGGTCAAGTAAGTGAGAGATTTATTTGCACTGAGAAAATATCGCGAGGGGTAGGGGCGGGTTACAAACCCGCCCTTACGTGGGTGAAACGCATACCGGCTGTGAACACACCACACAAAATTTTCTTTATTGCGCTGAGTATATATCGCGATGGGTAGGGGCGGGTTACTAACCCGCCCCTACATGGGTGTGATGGGTGCCGGCTGTGAACACACCGCACAAG
>CAYQTY010000013.1:0-22000 GCA_964420535.1 uncultured Leptolinea sp.
TCTTTTTCCTCATCCCGCTGACGATCATCAAGCCGAGGCCCAGCACACAGACCAACACCATGCCGATACCCAGCCCGCGGCGGTCAATGTTCTGCAGTCCGGCGGCTCCCTCAAACAGCGGACGCTGTGTGGGTGTGGCCGTCTGAGAGGGGGTTGGAGTGATCGTGGGGGTGTTTGTTATTGTCGGCTTGGGAGTATCCGGTTCGGGCGTGGGTGTTTCTGAAAGCACCGGTGTGGGCGTGTATGGACCGTGGATTTGAAGCTTTTGCCCGATGCTTAAAACAGAATTCCCGGTCAGGTTGTTCATGTTGATGATGTCGTTGATCTTGATGCCGTAGGCGACAGCGATGCTCCAGTAAGCCTGTCCCTGTTGAACCTCATGGATCAGAGATCCGTCCGGCTGTAGCGTGGCAGTGATCACCGGGTTGACTTTCTGCGCGGCAACTGTAGTACTGGAAACAGAACCTGTTGTTCCACCGGGCACGGTCCCGCCTGATGTGCTTCCGCCGGATGATTTGCCGCCGGCGGTGTAGGCGACGTCAATCACAAAATACAGACCGTTGGTTCCTTTGGCAATGCCGCCGCCGATAGAGCGGTACTCGGCTGTGTTATACGGAAGCAAGTGCCACTCGTCGCCCTGCCACCAGGTGACTACTTCCGATACCGACCGGCCGCCGCAGTAGATATTTTCGGTACCAAATACCGTCGCGCCGCCGCCGTAACCGGCATTGACCATGCGCTGTTTGGCCGTGGTACCGCCTGAACCGGTATGAGAACACACACCCGTGCTGGCCATATATTCGGCGTGCGCCTGGGCGGAAGCCATTAATGCGCCATCCGTCTCCAATGGAGAGAGCCCGTTAGCCGCGCGAACCGCGTTAACGCCGGCGATCATGTCATACACATTGCCGGAATCGTCAGCCTTAGCCGGCGAAGCCGGGATCAGCAAACACAGGGCAAGTAAAGTTGAGATAAGGAAATGCGTTCTTTTTTCTTTCACAACCACATTATACCAATGCGATTCAGGCACATTTCCAGAAAACATGAGATTTTGGTGAGACTTTTCGTTCATTGAGAAGAAGACATCAAAAATGAAACTCAACCGGATCAATAAGGTTGAGTACAATACAATCAGTCAATCAAAACGTGGAGAAAAAATGGAAAATAACAGGGATTTACCATCCGGTAAAACTGAACATCTTCACAAAGCGCATAACATGCCTCCGGCTCGCTTTTCAATTGTCACAGTGAGTGACAGCCGCACCGAAGAAACCGATGTGAACGGCCGCTACCTGAAAGACCAGATCGCGGCCGCGGGCCTGGTGCTGGTTGACTATACAATCGTCCCGGATGAACCGGACCAGATTGATCGCTTGATCGAAAAGCTGGTACAAACCGATACCCAGATCATCCTGTTCAACGGTGGGACAGGCCTCTCCAAACGGGATACCACGTTTGACGTGATCTCCCGCAAACTCGAAAAAATGATGCCGGGGTTTGGCGAGATATTCCGCCTGCTCAGTTATGAACAGGTGGGCGCGGCCGCCATGTTCTCTCGGGCAACAGCCGGTGTATATAAAGGAAAGGTGATCATGTCGACCCCAGGCTCACCGGCTGCCGTACAGCTTGCCTGGGAGAAGTTGATCGCGCCTGAGATCCAACACCTGGCGTGGGAAGTCAACCGGTGACCGAATAAAATCGACGGCATATTCGTCTAATATCTACAAAGCAAACCGGTTTTTTCCAAAAGTTTCTGGAATTAATCGCAGATAAAGGAATATAGTGATGGAAAAGAAAAACAACGATCTGACACCCATAATATTCGGGGTAATCTCATCCTGGTCACTCGCCGTTTTAACAATCATCACATTCGGGTTGGCGATGATCGCCATTCCCCCTTCGGGTCCGAACTGCATGTCAAACTGCATGGACTACCCGTATGCAGATCTGCTCAATTATTTCCCCCGTGACTATTTCTGGATGTATGCCGCCTGTGTGCAACTTTGTGTGTTCCTGATCTTCACGGTTGCCTTCCACTATAACGCGCCAACGGAAAAGAAAATTTTTTCCTCTATAGCCATGGTTTTTGCTATTATGTCCGCGTTGACGTTGATGGCTGACTATTTCGTTCAATTCGCGGTGGTCCCGGTCAGTGTCATGCAGGGGCAAACGGAGGGCATCGCTCTGTTGACTCAGTACAACGGGCATGGAATATTCATCGCGTTGGAAGAGCTGGGATTCAGCCTTATGGCCATCGCGTTTTTCTTCCTGGGTCAAAGCCTGAATTCCACCACACGACTGGGGAAATCCCTGCGGGTTATATTGACCCTGCCAGTCATCGTGTGTGTTCTGGCGATCATCGGGTACTCGATGCAATATGGGATCAATAGAGACTACCGCTATGAAGTAGCCGCGATCACCATAAACTGGCTGGCCGCGATCATTGCGGGCGTCCTATCCGGTGTGTATTTTCAGCGGTTAAAAAAGAACCGGGATCTGTAACCTCAGATCCCGGCACATCAAGCAAAATCGATCTTAAGATCAGATAGATGGTACCTATTTGGTCTTAAGATCCCATTTTTTTAAGTCAGTGATCATTTTATGCGCCGTCAGGTCCAACTGAATGGGGGTGACAGACACATACCCGTTGGAAACTTCGCCGATATCAGTCCCGTCTTCTTTTACGCCGGTGGGTGGTTCGCCGCCGATCCAGTAATAGGCCCGCCCGCGCGGATCTTCGCGTCTCACCAGTTCGTCGCGGTAGATGCGCAAACCCTGCCGGGTAATGGCAAAGCCCTTCAACTGGTCCGCCGACAGATACGGCACGTTGACGTTCAGCAGCACATCGGGAGAGATGGGATTCTGCATCAACTTCTCCACCACCCGGCAGCCCATTTCGGCTGAAACGGTGTAATCCAGCGGTCCGCGGTGATATTCCGGCGCATCAACCGAAACGGCTACGGACGGGATGCCCCAGATGGCTCCCTCCATCGCGGCGGTGACGGTGCCGCTGTAGGTCACATCATGTCCCAGATTGGCATTCGGATTTATGCCGGACACAACAAAATCAATGGGCTCGGGCAGCAAGCCCAGCGCCGCCAGGGCAATGCAGTCTGACGGAGCCCCATCACAGGCCAGCGCCGGAGTTCCGTCTTCCAGTTCCACTTCCTTTACACGCAAGGGGCGGTGCAGCGTTTTAACATGCCCTGAGGCAGACCAGTTATGATCCGGCGCCACAATGCTGACATTACCCAGCCGTTTCAAAGCTTTTGCCAGCGCCATCAACCCCGGAGCGAACACACCGTCATCATTGGTAACTACGATATGCATGGAAATCCTCCCATTATTAAACCCATCTACCGGTAAATCGTTCACCAGGCCGGGAATATGAACCTGTTCCCCTTTTTACCATGTATGCTTTTGAAAACAATAACCCGGAATTATTGTGATGCCTGTACCAGTGACAGGAGTTCGTTCACTGTCCGTTCCAGTTCGTCATACACCGCGTGGTCACCCGTTTTTTTAAACTCGGTTACCAGCGTCTGGTAATACCAGAGCGAACCATCTTTCTTTCCGCCTTTGAAACGTTCCCATATCTCATCACCCACCCTGCGATAATCCGCCAGGATGGTGCGCACGTTATACAGCTTGTCGCAGGCGGAAACCAGCCGGACGGATGGCGTCGCGGAGGCGATGTGGGCGATATACGCTTCCTTGCGCGGACGCCAGAGCGGTTTGGGCGTGGTATCCGCGTCGGTGCAGCCATCCACGATCTGCGCGATGGTTTCTCCAAATTTGTCCGCGATCAGCTGCCGGGTCGGTTTCCCGCCCTGGTCTTCCACCGCATCATGCAGTAAAGCGGCGATCGTCTCATCTTCATTTCCGCCATATTCCAGTACCAGACTGGCTACTCCCAATAAGTGGGCAACATACGGAATACCGGATGCCTTCCGCCATTGATTCGCATGCAGGTCTGTTGCCATCCATAAAGCATCTTTGAAGCGATCTGTCAGTATTACACGATTGTTTCTATCTGTCAGTTCCATACAAATGATTATAGTGGAAAAGGACTAACCTAATCAGCCCGAAGAAGGTATTTCTTGGAAGCCAGACCGAGTATAAGGAATAGTACGAACATGGCGACCAAGCTGTACACCCCTTTTTGCCAATAATACCCGGGAGCCTGAATGACAGCGTAAACGAACATGCCCAGACCATATAACGCGATGCGTTCGGCGGCCGTTTTTTTTAGGACCAGACATAACCCGCCATAAATCATCATCGAACCGGCCGCTATTTCTGCCGCGATATGCGCTCCCGTGGTCAGTGGGATTGTTGCCATTTCAGGCACCATCCCGGCCAATAGGAAGAAGAACCACATCAAAATCATCAATGAACCCATTGAAATCATGAAAATTCCGATCGACTTTTTTAAATATCCCTCCTCCAATTCGAATCCAATTTCCTGCACCAGAGTAGATAATATGATATACTCGGTTCGCTTTGCTTCGGCAGAGACACTTATCCCTCACGCTTCTGGACTGACCTCGCGTGCCGTTATAAACGGTGGTGGGCCGGGATGAAGGAAGCGGCAGAAAAACGCAAAAAGGAGCCTGCGTATTATGTCAACTGTCATATCCATGAAAGCCCTGCTGGAAAGCGGCGTACACTTTGGCCACCGCACCAACAAGTGGAACCCGGCCATGCGCCCGTTCATCTTCACCGAACGCAACGGAATCCACATTATTGACCTGCAGCAGACCGTAAAAGCCATCAACACAGCCTACAGCCTCGTCCGCGATACTGTTTCCAATGGCGGCACCGTATTATTTGTCGGTACCAAACGCCAGGCACAGGAAACCATCAAAGAAGAAGCCATCCGTTGCGGTATGCCCTATGTCACCGAACGGTGGCTGGGTGGTATGCTCACCAACTGGGTGACCATCTTCCAGCGTATTCTGGAACTGGACCGCCTTGAAAAAATGCAGGAAACCGGTGATATCAACCGCCTGACCAAAAAAGAAGGCCTGCTGATCGCCCGTGAGATCAACCGCCTCCTCATCCGCCTGAGCGGTGTGCGCAACATGAAACGCCTGCCCGACCTGGTCTTCGTGGTGGATGTCGGCCGCGAAGAAACCGCCGTGCACGAAGCCAACATCATGAACATCCCCGTCATCGCCCTGATGGATACCAACTGCGATCCCCGCGGCGTTGATTATGTTATCCCCTCCAATGACGACGCCATCCGCGCCATCAAACTGCTGGTCGGCAAAGTGGCCGATGCCGCCATCGAAGGCAAAGCCCTGCGCAAAGAAGAAGAACCCGAAACCGGTGCTGCTTCTGAACCGGCCGTCCGCGCTGCTGCCGTCAAGAGCAGCCTGCTGGATGACAGCGATGTGGAAGATAAAGACCTTCTCGGCGCCGCCACCCTCGCCAAACTTGGCGGACACGTGGATGGCGAAGCTGTGGAAGAAACTCTATAATTCTTAATAACCTGGTATTTATTGACGAAGGGTGAATGATGGAAATTACGACTGATATGATCAAGCAGCTCCGCCAGGCCACCGCGGCAGGCATCTCCGATTGCAAAAAAGCACTCGAGAATGCGGGCGGCGACTACAACAAAGCCGTTGAATTCCTGCGGGAAAAAGGCCTCGCCACAGCCGCCAAACGCGCTGACCGCAATGCCTCTGATGGCATGCTGGAACTGTACTCACACTCCCAGGGCCGCATTGGCGTTATGGTTGAAGTCAACAGCGAAACCGACTTCGTCGGCCGCTCAGATAAATTCCGCGCTTTCGCGCACGAAATCGCGCTGCAGATCGCGGCTACCGCTCCGTTGTATGTTCGCGAAGAAGACATTCCCGCGGAAGATATCGAAACCGAATCCCGCATCGCCACCGCCAAAGCCAAAGAAGACGGCAAACCCGATGCCATTCTTCCCAAGATCGTGGAAGGCGCAGTGGCCAAATTCAAAGATGAAAAAGTTCTGCTCCGCCAGAAATACATCCGCGATGAAAGCATCACCGTCCAGGACCTGCTGAACAACAACATTGTCAGCCTCGGAGAAAATGTGATCATCCGCCGCTTTGTCCGGTGGGAATTGGGCGAATCAACCGCTCAGGAATAAGATTTCTCAAAAGAGCCAACCATTGGTTGGCTCTTTTATTATCTGGAAGGAAGGTGACATGGAATCCCTGAAATATCATCGCATTTTGCTGAAATTGAGCGGAGAAGCCCTGGGGGGAGATGTCGGTTCCGGAATTGACCCGCGCCGCGCGCTGGATATTGCCAACCGCGTGAAAGACGTGCGCGAAATGGGTGTGGATGTCGCCATTGTGATTGGCGCTGGCAACCTGTGGCGCGGTAAAGTCGGCCTGTCCAGCGGGATGGACCGGGCTACCGCGGATTACATGGGTATGCTCGCCACCGTAATGAACGCCCTGGCCCTGATGGACGCGCTGGAAAGCATGGACGTGATGACCCGCGTGCAATCCGCCATTGAAATGCGATCCGTTGCCGAGCCGTACATCCGCCGGCGCGCCATCCGTCACCTGGAAAAAGGCCGCGTGGTGATCTTCGGCGGCGGTACGGGCAATCCGTACTTCTCCACCGATACAGCGGCCGCCCTGCGCGCCATGGAAATTGACGCGGACGTGTTGATCAAAGCCACCAAAGTTGACGGCGTGTACGACAGCGACCCGGTGAAAAACCCGAACGCGGTCAAATTCGACAACCTGACCTACATTGACACCATCAACCGCCGCCTCGAGGTGATGGACACAACCGCCATCACCCTGTGCATGGAAAACAAGCTCCCCATTCTGGTGCTCAACCTGTGGGACGAATCAGCCCTGCGCGATGTGTTGACCGGCAAGCCGGCCGGCACACTGGTCGGTTTTTAGCGGTTATTGAACGAAATCCACTGTCATCCGGAAATACTCGGAAACCGGGAGGGCTGCCAGCAACTGGCGGCCCTCTTTTCGATCCCCGAGGGTCAGTTCGACCGTATCACCGGTCACCTTTGTGAACAGAAAACGGTCGGAATCCACCCATTGGAACCAGTCAGCCACTTCTGTTCCTATCAGGTCTCCAACTGACCCGTTCATCTGGCTGACGGTGATCGCATCTTCCATGGTGGCACGGAAAGCAAACACAGTGCCATCCGGCGACCACCCGTAGACTTCCGGTGATCCGCCGCTGAAGATGGTGACACCGTTCGCCCCGTTGATCAATGCCGTGCGCAGCTCCCGGCGGTTTTCCGCCGGATTACCAACTTCACGCACATAAATGAATTTCCCAAGGTCAGGTGACACAACGACTGGTCCGATAAACTGGGGGGTGATCTGAACCTGCCGCACCGGCTGGCTGCCTTTGGTATCGATGATCCAGATGGATGATTTGCCGCGCGGCTCTTTCATCGGGTCATCCGTGGGGATGAATACTGCCAACCGGGAAGAATCGGATGCCCACACCGGTTCAGGGTAATACCAGTATTCCGAATAGGTCAAAACAACCGGGAAATCGAGGCCCGGCCCGGGAGCCGGAATTCCGTTCACATCCATGATGGAAACACTGGTTGGAGTGGAAAGCGCCATCCATTTGCCATCCGGTGAAAAGGCAGCCACCCCGCCATGATGGGGCTTGAGCAATACCTCCCATTTTCCGGTATCACCGTCAACCGTGATCAGGTCATCATTCAAAGCCATCCCGGGGCCATCAAACACCTCGTAACTGGTGAATGAGAGGGTATGGGTTCCGGGGATCCATTGCAGGTTGGATGGCCCCGCGCCCATGCTTTCGGTGTTTGTCTTCAAGGTAGCCATTTCGTCGCGGGTTATCACCTCGCGGGCATTACTGCCGTCGAAATCACATATCCATAGAGAAATCCGCCCATCGGTGTCATGCCGGGTAAATGCTATGAGGCTGCCGTCACCGGAAATTTTCAGGTCACTCAAATCGCCACCTGTAAAGATCATCTTTGAGCTTTCAGAGGGCGTCCACGCGTACAGGTTCCGGTCCGGCCCGATAAACGCCGCTTTAAAGGTCTCGGGCGGAGAAGCCGGGGCAAACCCGGTGATATACGGAAAGAGCAATAGGATTGTAACGAGACCCGCTTTGAGGTAGTTGCGCATGGATTGTTCTCCAGTTGGGTGATCTTTCAAATTATATGTGTTTAATGAGCCGGGTTTTTGAAATATCTTCTATAATCTCACATTATACAGATTGATGGTACTCCTGTAGGTTGGGTCATGACCCAACCTACACGGCGCGAAGGAAATCCCAAACCCGGATGAAAAAATTCATGCAAATTCTACTGATAATTCTAGTTTTGATCATTGTTATTCCCGCTTTTTTTCTGATCATTATGAGCCCCGGAAAACCAACACCTCTGGTGGATAAAGACGGCAAACCGCTGCCCAACAGCCTTTCGGAGAAAACCTTCGTGAGCGTTAATGGTTCCCGTCAGGGGATGTTCATCAAGAGCAAAAACCTGTCAAACCCGGTGCTGCTGTACATCCACGGCGGCATCCCCGATTACTTTCTGACTCAACAATACCCCACCGGCATGGAAGAGTATTTCACCGTGGTCTGGTATGAAATGCGCGGCATGGGCATCTCTTTTGACCCGAATATCCCCAAAGACACGATGACCACCGATCTGCTGGTCTCGGATGTGCTTGAAGTGACCCAATACCTGCGCGAACGCTTCCATCAGGACAAAATCTACCTGATGGGCCATTCCGGCGGCACTTTCTACGCGATACAGGCAGCTTATCGTGCGCCTGAGAATTATCATGCCTATATCGGCATCGCTCAGATCACCAACCAGTATAAATCCGAGATGCTTGCGTATGACTACATGCTGGCAGAGTTCAAGAAGAATGGCAATACGAAAATGGTGACAGAGATGGAAAAAGCCGCGGTTACCCCGAACTCCATTCCCCTGCCCGCCTCGTATGCCAACATGCGCGACCGCGGCATGCACACTCTGGGTATTGGAACGATCCACGGCATGGATTCGATCGTCACCGGGCTGCTGTTGCCATCTTTCACCTTCCGTGAATACTCCGTGGTGGAAAAAATCAACCTGTGGCGCGGCAAGGTGGCGTACGGAAGCACCACCTTCAACGCGCAGTTGAAAACCGATATCACAATAGAAGTGCCCGAGGTAAAGATCCCCGTGTACTTTTTCCACGGGATCTATGATTACACGGTCAACTACAACCTGGCCAGAGAGTATTTCAACGCGTTGAAAGCGCCGGTGAAGGGGTTCTACACGTTCGAGAAGTCAGCCCACAGCCCTCTGTTTGAAGAGCCGGAAAAGATGGGCCAGATCATCATAGAGGATGTGTTAAATTGTAAGACGGATCTGGCGGATAAGTGATTCGTTTTTTTCATAGGGTGGCGTTGACCGCCCACTCGCTTATCTGACCTGCGGGAATTTCCCGATCTTTCCATGACTGCGGTCAACCCACCACAGCCAACAGCAGGATTGTTCTATCCAATTTGATGCCTACATGCAAACCTCGCCCTCATCCCTGCCTTCCCCCACCGGGGGAAGGTGACTTAATTACGGGCTACATATCGAGTAGGGTGCGTTGACCGCCCACTCATTGGTTTGACAGACGGGAATTAATGCGTATACTCCGATACCGCGGTCAACGCACCACGGTCTGCCGGAGAAATCTCTTATCCAATGTGGTGCTTTTTCACGGACATCGCCCTCATCCCTGCCTTCCCCCGCCGGGGGAAGGTGACTTTCCTGGCGTTTTCAATTCTCATCCAGCCCGATCGAACCCTGCATATCCAGTTGACCGGAGCCCTTTACAGGGTGCTTCGCGATAGCCGGTATCCGGTAGCCGTCACCCCGATCTTGAGGCGGATCTCGCCAAAGGCGGTGTAGCGAATGTCACTGTTCCAGGTGCCGTCAGCATTCGCGGTGGTGCTGGCCGAAGGCCCAGGTGGTCTGAGATCATCCACTGCAGGGTATCGGCTTCCGCGGTGATGGTACGCACCGCGATGACCGTGCTGCCGGCCGCGTAATGCTTTTGCACCTTCAGATTGTCATTCTTCTCTTCCACGGTGTAATGCTTGCCGGGGTAATAGGTTGTGGTGGTGTTGCCCATTACAGAATTGACCACGCTTTTCACCAGGTTGCCGTCACCATCGTAGAGGTATTTTGCGCTTTGCACCGGCTCCGGCGCTTCTTCCGTCGGGATGGCTGTCAACGTGGGGGTGGGGCCGTAGGTGGGTGAGACGGACGGTTGGGGGTAACCCTCTTCAGTCTAGATATGTTTTGTGCAAGATAACTTTTTGAATCTTATATATGAATAATTCATTATTTACTACAATCTGGAATCCAATATAAACATTCGGTTTCCCAAAACTTATGTATTGCATCATCTGGCATTATCCATCTTGGATTAGAAATACCCAATTGCTGAATATAAGCCTTGAAATCCTCCTCGTTTTCAAAGCCGGTTTCAATTTTTTGATCAGGAATGAGAACGTACCAGGGCGTCAATTTATATTGAAATTTATCATTTTTTATGATGGGTACATATTCTGTATATATCAAAATTACCCTATTTTCGACAGAAAATTTTTCTATATCATTGATCACATTATGGTTATACAAAATATCTACTCTGTTATCATGATCAAGTAGTAATTGCATATCCCATCTATTACTCCATTTCGGATACTGTTTTATATAATATGGTTCAATAATGGGAATTTGGTACCAATAATCCCCTGTAGCACCCACATAAAAAGAATCCCGGCCAGCAAAAATCATTCTATCTAATCCAGTAAAATCAACATTTTTGAAAATAAGCACGTTTAAAAAGATAAATAAACAACCTATTAGGAAAAAAATAATTAAACCCAATCCACCAATTACCCCAAGAATTTTTAGAGTTTTATTCATTATTAATACTTCGCCTTTCTTTAGGGTGTATATACCCAAACCCAATTAACTATGGTTTTCATATTGGGATTTCCTCCCAAGAAATCATGGTAAATTGGAGCAGCCACTGCACCTATAGCATCATAAACTAAACCTCTTCCACCTGGCCTCAGATCAAAAATATCTTCGATTTGGTAATTTACTGTGATAACCCCGTTCTTTGTAACATCAACTTGTGCTGAATAGGATGCATTTCTGACTTCCCAAGTACCTGGTTGAGAAAACGCACTCCCTCTATCAGAACCGCCAAAGACAATTTGGTTGCCAGGCATTGGATTGTTAAAATTGTCACCTTCAGTTGTATATTTGTAGCTAAAATTCTCTTTTCCATATCTTGGATCATTTTCTGTAAATTGTCTAATGTTGTTATTAATAGCCGTTACAGCTGGATCACCTGTCAGAACTTCAAGCCCCTGTCCAGTTAATTGGGTTCGATCGTATTGAAGCAGACTTTGTATCATTTGTGTCTGATTTACTGGGACAATAGGTGCAATTGGACCAGGAGCTTGCCCATTTCCTACTCCCATCCAATTTCCCAGTGCCTGGCTAATAACAGGTGTCTGCAATAATGGCAGTATTGTAAAACTATTTCGTACAACTTGAGCAACAGCTTTATTTTGAGGGTATACCACATTTACGAAATAATAATCGAGAGTAGTTTTTCCCCAATTTAAGGCTGCCTCCCACCATGATGATGGTCTTAGGTGGTTCATACTATCACATGCAGATGCATCACGACCTGCGCATCCAACATCATGACCTGTAGGATCATTATAAATAATTGGATTATTATTTACATATGCATAATGGTCAAAACTCTTAATACTTCCTGCGTTAGGAATAATCGAATCCGCCTGCGCGAAGCGGGCCAGTTGCGGGTCATAGAAGCGGGCCACAAAGTAATCCAGCCCGATCGAACCCTGCATATCCAGTTGACCGGTGTAGCGGTAACCGGTGGCCGTCACCCCGGTCTTGAGGCGGATCTCACCAAATGCGGTGTAGCGTATGTCACTGTTCCAGGTGCCGTCAGCGTTCGCGGTGGTGCTGGTTGAACCGAGATGGTCTGAGATCATCCACTGCAGGGTATCGGCTTCAGCCGTGACAGTCCGCACTGCTATGACCGTGCTGCCGGCCGCGTAATGCTTCTGCACCTTCATCGCACCGCTCTTTTCTTCCACCGTGTAATGCTTGCCGGGGTAGTAGGTTGTGGTGGTATTCCCCATTACAGAATTGACCACGCTTTTCACCAGGTTGCCGTCACCATCATAGAGGTATTTTGCGCTCTGCAGCGGTTCCGGCGCTTCTTCCGTCGGGATGGCTGTCAACGTGGGGGTGGGGCCGTAGGTGAGTGAGGTTGTGGGCGTGGCGGTTTCGGTGGCCGTCGGGGTGGCCGTTTCACTTCCTGAAAGTGTGGGTGTTGCTCCGTCTGTGAGGGTAAGGGTAATGGTGGGTGTTGCCGTATCGGTAGGTGTGGGTGTAGCCGCCTGCCCGAATAAAGCCACAGTTATGATCTGGGCGCCATACTCGCTATATGCCGTGTCGTTGATTTCGATGGTATGCACCCCATACGTGAACACCGGTGAAGTCCATGCCTTCTTGCAGCCGCCATCTCCGCAGCCGTACGCATTGGTCGAGAGGGTGGCAATGATATTTCCATCCACCTTGATCCGAAGCGGTGTGCCCATGCTGTAATCCCAGTAGCGCAGCACAAAGCTCTGGAAGCTGCCCAATGATGACGTGCTTGTCACCTTGCCATTTTGAAGTGCCAGGTAGCATTCACTCGCGTATGTGGATGAAGTCACCCCCCCGCTGCGGGTGAATTTCGTTGTGTCGCACACGCTGATATTACCTCCAATGGCGGGCAACGTGGCAGTGGGTGTGGCGGTTGAGGTTTTTGTCGAAGTGGGTGTATTTGTGTTTGTCGGCGTTTTGCTCTGAAAGCTTTGGTAGGTTGGGTCATGACCCAACCTACTGCCCGCCCACCTCTTGACATAACCTCCCCTTTCGAGATATTATCAGGAAAATACACAAAAAGGCTGTGACAGAGAAGAGTAAACTGACAGGCCCCGCCAGAGAAATGCGCCGGATCGAAAGACCGCTGAAAAGCGCATTCGGAAGAAATCAGTTGAAGTTCGCTCTTGAGCCGTCCGGGTGAAAACCTTGCGGGAAACCGCTCGCAGTAACCCGCTCCGTTTTGCCAGCGTTATTTGGCCGCCAGGTACCTTCACGGGTACAGCCATCTGGCACCAAGCGGACAGCTGCGGCTGTCAACAAGGGTGGTACCACGGACCCCATCCCGTCCCTTGGCGGGGTGGAGTTTTAATTTAACGAAGGAGTAGAAATGCAGGAGCATCCCATTCTCGATGAACTGGAAGAGCTTCGCCAGAAAGCCATAGAAAGCCTGCAGGCTGCCGGCAGCGAAATTGAGCTGCAAGCCTGGAAAGTGGCCAACCTGGGCCGCAGCGCCCCCATGACCCAGATCTTCAGCCAGATGAAGACGGTCTCCGCCGAGATCCGCCCGCTGGTGGGTGAACGCGTCAACCTGGTGAAAAAAGAATTCGAAGCCGCGCTCGAAGAACACGCCGCGGAGATCAAAAAAGCCGCCCTGGCCAACAACCTGACCAAAGGCGCTGTGGACGTATCCCTTCCCGGGCGGCGGCCGTCACATGGCCGGCTTCACCCGCAGACCAGTATGCTGCGCGAGATCTACCGCATCTTCGGTGACATGGGCTTCCAGGTCTACCGCGCGCGCGATGTGGAAACCGACGAATACAACTTCGAGCTGCTGAACATCCCCGCCTACCACCCCGCGCGAGACATGTGGGATACCTTCTATACCACCACACCGGGCGTCATCCTGCGCACCCACACCTCCCCCGGGCAGGTGCATGTGATGCGCAAATACTGCCCCGAACCCATCCGTGTGATTCTGCCGGGCATGTGCTACCGCTACGAGCAGATCAGCGCGCGCTCTGAAGTGCAGTTCCATCAGGTGGAAGGCATCATGGTCGGCAAGAACGTCACCATGGGTGACATGAAAGGCACATTGACCGATTTCGCCCGCCGCCTGTTTGGCGCCAACGCCCGCACCCGCCTGCGCCCGTCGTACTTCCCCTTCACGGAACCCAGCGGCGAAATGGACGTGGAATGCTTCGTCTGTCACGGCGCGGGCTGCCAGGTGTGCAAGAACTCCGGCTGGCTCGAGATCCTCGGCTGCGGCATGATCCACCCGGTGGTGCTGCGCAACGGCGGGTACGACCCGGCTGTCTACTCCGGTTTCGCCTTTGGTATGGGGCCGGAACGTATCTCCATGCTGCGCAACCACATCACTGATATTCGAAATTTCTGGGCCAATGACGTCCGGTTCCTGGAGCAGTTCTCATGAAAGTACCTCTTAGTTGGTTAAAAGATTACGTTGACATTGACCTTCCGCTCGACAAACTGGCCCGCCTGTTGACCATGGCCGGGCTGGAAGTGGATGAGATTCACACCGTCGGGCTGCCCATTCCGCAGACTGACCATAACGAGTTCAAATTCACCGGCCTCGAGTGGGACCGCGAGAAGATCGTCGTCGCCCAGATTGATGAGGTCATGCCGCATCCCAATGCTGACCGCCTGGTGCTGTGCAAGCTGAACGATGGTACAGGTGAGTACATTGTGCTTACAGGCGCACCCAACCTGTACCCCTATAAGGGTACAGGTCCACTGGCGCAGCCCATTAAAGTTGCCTACGCGAAAGAAGGCTCCGTGCTGTATGACGGTCACGCCGACGGGTTGGTGCTCACCACCCTGAAGCGCGCCAAGATCCGCGGTGTTGATTCCTTCTCGATGGTCTGTTCCGAAAAGGAACTGGGCATCTCGGAAGAGCACGAAGGCGTCATCTTCCTCGAAGCTGATGCCCCCACCGGCATGCCGCTGGTTGATTATATGGGCGACGCCGTTTTCGATATCTCCATCCTGCCCAACATGATCCGCAACGCCTGTGTAGTGGGCGTGGCACGTGAAGTGGCTGCCCTCACCGGCAAGCCGCTCAAGAAGCCCGTCCCCTCCCGCAAACCGGCCGGACCGTCACTCAAGGGCAAGGTATCCATTCAGATCAAGAACCCGGACCTGAATCCCCGCTTCCTGGTGGGCATGGTCACAAATTGCAAACATACCGAAAGCCCCTACAAGATCCAGCGCCGCCTGCGCCTGGCCGGTATGCGGCCGATCAACGCGCTGGTGGACGCCACCAACTACGTGATGCTCGAACTGGGCGAACCGCTGCACGGCTTTGATTACGATACGCTGGTCAAACGCGTGAAGGGCGGCACACCAACGATCATCACCCGCACCGCCGCCGAAGGCGAGAAATTGACCACCCTCGACAACGCGGAACGAACCCTCAAAGATTACACCGTTCTGGTGTGTGACTCCGAAGGCGCGCTGAGCGTGGCCGGTGTGATGGGCGGTCTCGAATCTGAGATCACTGAAAACACCACCTCGGTTTTACTCGAAGGCGCGGCGTGGAACTTTATCAACATCCGCAAGACCATGGGTTATCTGAAGATCAAGTCGGAAGCCGGATTCCGTATGTCACGCGGCATTCACCCCGCCCTGTGCGAGGATGCCGTCTGGCTTTGCCTTGACCGCATGGCCGAATGGACCGGTGGTGAGGTGTACAGCGATCTGGTAGACGAGTACCCGATGCCGGCCAAAGACCCGGTGGTGACCATCACCTCGGATGACGTCAAACGCTGGCTGGGGATCGACCTTTCAGGTCAGGAAATCGCTAAATTACTCTCCCCGCTGGAATTTACCTGCAAAGTAAACGGCAATTTAGTGGACGTGCAAACCCCTCCCTACCGGCTGGATATCGGCGAAGGGGTCATCGGCAAAGCCGATGTAATCGAGGAGGTTGCCCGAATGTACGGTTACGACAACATCCCGTCAACCCGCCTGTCAGATGAAATGCCGCCGCAGCGCAACAATCCGCCGCTGGAGCGTGAAGAACAGGTGCGCGATCTGCTGGCCAAATCGGGCCTGCAGGAGATCATGTCCTACCGCATGACGTCACCGGAACGTGAAGCCCGCTGGCTGCAGCCGGTTGACGGCCCCATGCCCGAACTGGACTATGTGGCGCTGCAGAATCCCATCGCCTCAGAGCGCCGGGTTATGCGCCGCAGTGTGATGGCTTCCGTTCTTGAAACCACCGAGAAGAACATCCGCCTGGCTGACCGGCTGATGCTGTTCGAGATCGGCCAGGCGTACCTGCCGCAGCCCGGCGAGCAGCTTCCGAAAGAACCCCGCCGCCTGGCCATTGCCCTCACCGGCCGCCGTGAAAACCCCGCCTGGGACCAGAAGAGCAATACCTCGCTCGATTTCTTTGACCTCAAAGGGATTTTGGAAGAACTGGCTGACAGCCTGAGATTGGAAAAGGTCACCTTCACAACCGCCGCGGGCGAAGGTTTCCACCCCGGCAAGTGCGCCGTGTGGAAAGCCGGTGACGTGGAACTCGGCGTCTTCGGCGAAGTCCACCCGCTGGTGAAGGAACGCTATGACCTGCTGCAAGCCCCCGTGCTCGCCGCCGAGATCGACTTGGAAGCCCTGCTGGATGCCATTCCGGAGCGCACAACGGTTGAATCCGTCCCCGCCTACCCGCCCGTGCTCGAAGACCTGGCGTTGATCGTGGATGAATCTATGCCGGCCGGCAAGGTGGAAGCACTGATCAAACAGACCGGAGGCAAGAACCTGGTGGATGTGCGCCTGTTCGATATCTTCCGCAGCCCGTTGATCGGCGTGGATAAGAAAAGCCTGGCCTACAGCCTCACCTATCAGGCCCCCGACCGCACGCTGACTGACAATGAAGTCGCCCAGCTCCGCGGCCGCATCATCAAACGCGTTGACCAGGAACTCGGCGCGAAACTGCGCGGATAATTTGTAGTGATGTACGTCAAGCGGCTGTCTTTGGAAAAAGGCAGCCGCTTTTTTTACTGCCCATCGGGGGGTCGATGTCTATCCGAGTGATGCATAGTTAGAAACTGAGATAATACAGGGCGAAAGATCAACAATTCTATGGGAAAATAATGGCGGTCGAAAAAGAAACAAAAACGCCATTTTCTATTGGCGGCATTGGTCAATTTAGTGAAAAGAAAAGCCTCAGGACAAAACTTCACCCGCGAAAGTAGAATGTGATGAGAAAAGTAATTCGTTTATTTGTAGCCCCCTGGTACCTGCTTGGATGGTTGTCGCATGTCTATCTGGGTTTGGTCAACCCGAAGATATATGCGGTATTTGGAGAAACAGCGATTATTCCGGGTTATGCCAGCTTATGGAATAGCACGGTAATGCCCTCGATCACCTTTTTCGCTTTTCTCCTGGCCGGATTTGAAATTCTGGTGGGGTATTTGCTGCTCAGCGAAGGGAAATGGGTAAAGACGGGGGTGATTCTCAGCATTCTATTTAACTTATTCCTGATCCAGATGGGACTGGGAATCCCGGCAACAAGCGGTTTGCAAGACTTCCTCAGCAATCGCTTACCCAACTTGATTTTTCTGGCAATCCAGTTACCGCTTCTTTGGGGTTGGAATGAGTGGTTAATCCCGAAACCATTACGGTTAAAAAGAAGATAAATCAATCAGGAGATACATCCTGGATGTTGTCCATGCACATGAAAAGGGTTGTTCTGGACTCCCCCATGAAAATACCTGGTGATGCGAATTTATATAGAATAAAAGGCTTTCTTCAATCGAAGAAAGTCTTTTATTCCCTAATAATAGTGGACATCGTCCGCTGCTTTTTAATTTCTACATTTGAAGAGCAGCATTCCAGTTTTGGCATCCAGGATCAATGTTGATTCCAAAGAAATCCCTGTGAAGCAGGCAGTCACCATAAACTTGACGGTATAAATGTCATATTCAGGCTTCCCTGTTATCCGGTACACGGCTGAAGGATTTGCGGGCTTCCTCGCGGACCAGTTCGAGCAATTGCTTCTTGTAGGCGGCAAATTGCGTACTGGTTTCCATCTCGATGACCGACCGCGGCCGGGGGAGATCAATTGTGATCTCGGCTTTGATCTTGCCGGGCAACGCCGTCATCACCAGAATGCGGTCAGAAAGCAGAATAGCCTCCTCCACATCATGGGTGACGAACAACACCGTGCTGCGGTGGTTCTCCCACACCTGAAGCAGTAGTTCCTGCATCAACAGGCGGGTCTGCGCGTCCAGCGCGCCGAAGGGCTCATCCATCAGCAGGATCTTCGGGCGGTAGACCAACGCGCGGGCAATGGCCACGCGTTGACGCATGCCGCCGGAAAGCTGGTTGGGGTATGAATTTTCAAACCCTTCCAGCCCGATCAGGCGAATGTATTCATTCACCCGGTCATCTTTTTCAGCCGGCGTCAGGCTGGTCTTCTTCAACGCGAACCGGATGTTCTCGCTGACTGTCAACCAGGGGAAAAGGGTATAGGCCTGAAAGACCATGCCCCGGTCGGCGCCGGGTCCGTCAACGGGTTGACCGTCAACGTTTATCTCACCGCTGGAAGGGATCTCCAATCCGGCCGCTGCCCGTAGCAGCGTTGACTTACCGCAACCGGACGGACCGATGAGGGAGACAAATTCATTTTCCCGCACGCTGATGGACGCGTCTTCCACGGCCACTACTTCAGGGCGTTTTGCCGGGGTGAACTTCACCCAGATATTTTTCATATCAAGCAAGGATTCTGTCATCTCGTTTAGCTTTTCTTGTCCATCCAGCGGAACATACGCTTATACGCGTACTTGAAGGCCATATCCGTCAGCAGACCCAACAGTCCGATGACCAGAATACCCAGGATGATCGATTCGGTCTGCAAAAAGCGCTGCGCGCGCATGATGCGGTATCCGAGGCCTACTTTGGCAGCCACCAGTTCAGCCACCACCAGGTACGTCCACGCCCAGCCGAGGGTGATGCGGAAGGTATCCCAGATGCCCGGCAGCGCGTACCGCAGGATGACATGGTACAGGATCTCCCAGCGTGAAAGCCCGAAGGTTGAGCTGACCTCGATCATCTCACGAGGCACACCTTTAACGTTATCCATGATCATCAGCACTTCCTGAAAGAATGTGCCGATAAACAGGATCAGGATCTTCTGTCCGTCATCCACACCTGTCCACAGGATGGTCAGCGGAACGAATGCCACCGCCGGCATGTAGCGAACCAGGTCAATGAACGGTTCCAGCAACCCTTCAAAGAATTTGAAGTTGCCCATCAATATGCCAATGGGCAAAGCCAGCAATGTAGACACTAACCACCCTAGTGTGATACGGTACAGGCTGGCAGCCACATCCTGCCCGAGAATGCCCTCACCCAACTGGCGGACAAATTCCATCCACACCGCCTGAGGGCCGGGCAGAAAGAGCGGCGGCACCAATCCGAAGGATGTCAGCAGTAACCAGATCAGGAAGAACGCGCCAATGAATGACGCCCCGGCGGCAAAGTACAACCCGGCCGGGATATCGGCACGCAACTCGAGGAGCCGCGTCTTTCGGCGCGGCCCCTTCAATGCAATTTCTGAGGAATTTATATCAGCCATGAGGCTATTTCAGGAAAGACGTGTCAACCAGTTTGGTGAGGTCGGGGATTTCTTCGAACAGGCCGATAGCCTGAGATACTTCCGCCACATCTTTAATGGTCGCGGCGAAGTCACCGTTCAGGTCTTCCTGGTTGGCAGCCAGGTCGTAGAATTCAACGCCGTCAAACGCGGTGACCAGATCCTCCGGCGCGCTGCCCACGGCTTCAGCAATGATCGCCTGACCGGCTTTGGTGTCTTTGTTATAGAAATCCAGCGCTTCACCCCACACTTTGAGAAGGGCTTTAGCGGCTTCGGGTTGTTCTTTGGCAAATTTGCCGCTGATCACCAGCACGTCAGAGATCAGGCCGGGGCGTTCTTCCGCTTTGTACAGGGCTTTGAGTTTGGTATTTTCCTTGAGGGCTTCGCTGATGTACGGTTCGTACGTCACAGCCGCGGGGACTTTGCCGGTCATCAGGGCGGTACCGGCATCACTCGCCGGCATGGGGACGGCGTTGATGTCATCCAGGGTCATATCGTTCTGCATCAACGCGTAATTCAGCAGCAAATCGCTGGTGGTGCCTTCTTCGTAGACAACCTGTTTACCCTTCAAATCCGCGATGGATTTGATTTCTTCACCGGCCAGAATGGCATCAGCCGATGTGGATACATCTTCCAGCAGCACGAGTTTCAGGTCAACACCCACGCTGTAGAGTTTGATGGCGGTGTGGGTGGCCAGATTGGCGGCTTCCATGTTGCCGCTGGCGAACGCCGCGTTGACTTCCTTGTCTTCCAGAAAGTCGATCAATTCGGCTTCGAGACCGTACTTTTCGAACAGGTTCTTTTCTTTGGCAATCCACCAGGGGCCGTAACCGATCCAGGGTTGGGTGCCGATACGCACTTTAACCGGGGCATCCGCCGCGGCAGGGGCGGCAATGGCCGGCGCGGCCGATGAGGCCAGCAATACAAGAGCTGATAGCAGGGAAATAAGTGCAGCAAAGCGTTTGTTCATGACTCCTCCAGATGAGAATAATAATCCGGCGGGCGGGATAACCCGGCCGGTTGATGGTATGTTATTTTGACGAGCGCAACCGGCCAGCCAGCGCGTGCGCGTCCAGCCCTTCGGCAGTGGCAATAATATCCGCCTGTTTGCCCAGTTCGGCGGCTGCCGGACCGTTCAACCCTACCACGCTGATAATGCGCAGGAAGTCCCACACATTCAGGGGTGAGGCGAAGCGGGCGGACCCACCAGTGGGCATCACATGGCTGGGCCCGGCGACATAGTCACCCATCACCTCGCAGGAGGTCTCACCGATGAACACTCCCCCGGCGCAGGTGACCTTTTCCACATAGTTCCAGGGATCTTTCACCGCGAGGTTGAGGTGTTCAGGCCCATATTGATTGGAAAGTTCCACAGCCTCGGCAATATCTTTCGTGATCACCGCGCCGCTGCGGTTCTGCAAAGAAACGTTAAAAATGGAGGTGCGGGTCAGGTTGACCCCATCCTTCCCTTCCAGCCAGGCGGCGATCTCTTTCTGCACCCTCTCCGCCACGCTTCGTGACGGCGTGAGCAGGATGGCGGCCGCCATCACATCATGTTCCGCCTGAGCCAGCAGGTCAGCCGCGGCCCAGTCAGCGCGCGCGGATTCATCCGCGATAACGATAGTCTCGGTGGGGCCGGCCAGTCCGTCAATACCCACTGTGCCGAACACCTGCTGCTTGGCCAGCGTGACAAACAGGTTACCGGGGCCGACGATCTTGTCAACGGATCTGATAGTCTCCGTTCCATATGCCAGCGCGGCAACAGCCTGCGCTCCGCCAATCACGTAAATTTCATCTATACCGGCAATGGCCGCGGCCGCCAGGATTACGGGGTTGACGGCTCCTGTTCCGCGTTCCGGCGGGGTGACCATCACGATCTGTTTGACTCCGGCCACCCGGGCGGGTATGGCCGTCATCAGCACGGTGGAAGGTAATGGCGCGGTACCGCCGGGAACATAAATGCCTACGCGTTCCATCGGGCGCAGCATCTGGCCCAGCGAGCCGCCCATCGATTGATCCAGCCACGAAATGGCTGGCTGCTTGCGGTAGAACTGCTCAATGCGCGCGGCGGATGTTTCCAACGCGGCCCGTAACTCGGGATCCAGTGCAGCCAGGGCTTCCTGAGCCTTCTTCAGAGGAATGCGGTTTTCCGGCAGGTCCACCGCATCCAGCGTTTTGGTCCACTGGCGCACGGCGCTGTCACCATTGGATCGGATATCGCGGATGATCTCGCGGACGGCATCCGCGGGTGTGATCTCCCGTCCAAACGTGACTTTCAAGCGTTCCAGCACCACTGGTGGAACAGGCATCTCGTCCAACGGCGTCCGTTTGAGGATGGTTTTCTGGGCGGTTTCAACGTCATAAATAGGGAACATACGGCTTCTCCGGTAGTAAAGAAAAAGCCCCCGGGCATCCGGGGGCTGGTTGGTTTTTTATTGCGTTTGGTACAGGTATGCGCT
>CAYQTY010000014.1:0-3410 GCA_964420535.1 uncultured Leptolinea sp.
TACACGATGGACGATTAAATCATCAAATAGATAGCGCACCAGTTCCCTGACGGCTTCTGTTCCATAGCCTTTTCCCTGGAATGGCTGAGAGAGTGTCATGCCAATCTCGGCTTGATGATGGCTATCTTTTAGGATGACAAAAGCCACATCGCCAATGAGAATGCCGCCCTCCTTCAACTCCATACCAAGTTGAAGCCAGTGGCCGGTCTCACCCGGGGTGACAAGTTTCAACTGGTCAATAAATTCTTTGGCTTGTTCTTCCGTATACGGTGCGCCCCAACCCTGGTAGCGCGCGATTTCGGGGTCTGACCGGTATGCGGAAAATGCCGGTATATCCCGGTCATCCAGAGGCCGCAGGATCATTCGCTTTGTTTCAAGGGTAAACATACTATTTTTTGAGATCTTTAAGTAGATTGCGGCTCGCTTCGACCAGCATCAACGTATCAGTTCCAACGGCGATCAGGGAAAAACCTTTTGCCGCGCATTCGCGCGCAAACGGGATGGATGCCGTAAAAATACCGATGGGCATCTTCTTTTTCTGGCATGCCAGACGCACCTTCTCAATGGCATCCGTTACCCGCGGGTCGGAAACCTGGCCGGGAATACCCAGACTCGCGGAGAGGTCATAAGGTCCGATCAAAACCGCGTCAACGCCTTCCACCGAGACGATATCGTCAATATTCTGAACAGCCTGTATGTGTTCCACCTGAACCACTACGGCGGTATTTTCATTCGCGGTTTCAATGACCTGTTGCAGGGCGGCTCCGTAACGGTGCACCCGACCCACGCCTACACTGCGGGTTCCCTGCGGAGGGTATTTACTCCATTTGACCGCGTTGCGCGCGTCTTCACCGCTGTTTACCAGCGGCAGCATGATCCCTGCCGGGTCGATGTCCAACGCCTTTTTGATCCAGATCGGGTCGTTCGCCGGCAGCCGGATGATGCCGGCAATATTCTGTCCCCCGGCTTGAAGAATCCGCTGAACATCGGCAACATCCAACGCGGCGTGCTCCATGTCGATGAATAACCAGTCAAACCCGGTATCAGCCAGGATTTCTGTGATCTCAGGAGCGGGTAACGATACCAGTGTTCCCCATAGGTTTTGACCATCAACAAGCTTCTGGCGAAAAGACATAGGATGACCTCGGACGTAATGGATTTAGTGCTGGAAAAACCTTACAGTATTCATAGTCTACTATCCTTTCAGGATTGGTACAATAAATATCGAATTTAATCGTTTATCTATAGAGGGATTATATGATCACAACCACATCACTACGGAAAAGCCACAAACTTTTATACACGATTCTGGCTGTTTTGATCGCGCTTTCGATGGCTACTATCAGTTGCTCATTAAGCGATGATGAAGCATCAGAGGCAGACGCATATGAATCTGAATCCGTGACGGAAGAAATTCAACCTGATGAAGGTGAATCACAGACATCTTCTGAGAAAGAACTACCCGGTCCCCGCACAAATAAAGGCGACACCTGGACGATCATGCTGTTCCAGGATGCGGATGACCCTATTCTGGAAGAGGATATCTTCACTGACCTGAATGAAGCCGAACGCGTGGGTTCATCAGATAAGGTAAATATCGTCGCTCAGATTGACCGTTATAAGGGCGGTTTCAAGGGAAAGCAGAACTTTTCTGGCGCAAAACGTTTTTATCTGACACAGGACGATGATCTGGATAGGATCAATTCTGAAGAACTGGGTGATCTTGGCGAAGTCAATATGGCTGATGGAGAGGTCCTCACGGACTTCGTCACCTGGGCTGCCAAACAGT
The DNA here is from genome assembly GCA_964420535.1 of uncultured Leptolinea sp. GTDB lineage: Bacteria > Chloroflexota > Anaerolineae > Anaerolineales > Anaerolineaceae > Leptolinea. Next base: position 1,790 of record CAYQTY010000014.1, read on the forward strand.
ATCCGGCGGACCATTATGTGCTCATCCTCAGTGACCATGGTACCGGATGGCCGGGCGGGTGGACAGACGAAGATAACGGCAGCCGACCCAACGATGTATTGATCGACGGTTGGAATGACATGCTGTATTTGAATGAGATGGACGACACCTTTGCCGACATCCAGAAGAAGACGGGCATCGAAAAGTTCGATATTATCGGCTATGACGCCTGCCTTATGAGCAGCCTGGAAGTGATCAGTATGACGGCTGCCTACGCCGATTACTCCGTCCTCTCACAGGAAACTGAACCTTCCATGGGATGGGCGTACAGCGCCATCCTGTCAAAATTAGTCAAGAATCCAAAGATGGAAGCGGCAGACCTGGCCAGGATAGTTGTCGACACATACATCACAGAAGACATGTTGATCACGGATGACGACGCGCGTGCGGCGTATGTCTCCCGCACATACGAAACTACCGGAGACGTGGACCCGGCTGTGCTGGCCAATGAAGAAACTAAAACAGTCACACTGTCTGCCATCGATCTTACAAAAATTCCCACTGTGATCGACAAGTTGGATAACATGGTCGCCCCGTTGAGCAAAATCAACCAGAAGGTGGTGGCCGGATCACGTTCACATACCAAGGCGTATGAGAATGTTTTCGGCGAAGATTTCCCCTCACCGTATATTGACCTGAGCAACTTTGCCAAAATGATCCAGAAAGACAGCACCAGCGAGAATGTTCAAAAAGCGGCGGCTGAACTGCAAACCGCCATCAAAAAAGCCGTTATCGCTGAAAAACATGGGCCCAGCCAGAAAGGCTCCAATGGAATTTCGATTTATTTCCCGAATTCCAAGTTGTATCAATCGGCAGGCTCGGATTACAAAACATATGCCGGCACAGCAAAACGCTTTGCCGGTGTAAGCCTGTGGGATGATTATCTGGCGTTCCATTACACCGGCCAGGAGATCAAACCGGAAAATAAAATAGTGGAAGACGCGCCGGTAACCGCCCCTGGCGCGAATAAGATCGAGATCGCCGGGATTGAACTTTCTGGCGACGCAGCATCAACCGGAAACCCGGTCACCCTGTCGACGACCATCAAGGGTGAGAATGTTTCTTACCTGTATATCTTTACGGGCCGTTTCACCAAAGACAAGGATCAATTGCAGGTAATTGACCTTGATTACATCGATTCCGAAGAAACCAAAGAGATTGATGAGCGCATCGTCCCCGAATGGGGTGAAGGTGACATCCCGGTTGAAATGGATTGGGAGCCGATCGCGTATGTGGTGGATGACGGATCGCGTAAACAGATGGTTCTATTAGAGCCGGATACCTTTGGCGCCGGAACGGAAGATACGATCTACTCTGTAAAGGGTATTTACAAGTTTGCCAATGGCGAAAATGACCGCTATGCCACGCTTTTCTTTGATGGTGATGGAAACCTGATGAACGTGATGGGCTTCCGGTCAACTGAGCCTGTCGGCCCGCAGCACGAGATCACCCCGGAACAGGGCGACCAGTTCCAGATTCTGCATCAATATATCCCGATGACCGGGGAAGGGGAAGAATCCGAGACCATCTACAAGGAAGCCGGTATTCTGACATTTGGAGACACCCCCTGGACCTGGGAAGA
>CAYQTY010000014.1:3420-13351 GCA_964420535.1 uncultured Leptolinea sp.
AGTCCCGCGGCTAAAGGGCAGTATCTGATTGGTATCATCGCCGAAGATATGGATGGCAACACGTACGCGGAGTATGCCCCAGTAACGGCTGAGTAACAAAACTTAGTTTCTGTCAACAGACTGGCCGGTAATATACCGGCCAGTTTTTTTTATTTCCGCAACTTATGAACACTGTACGTGTTATGGATAATAAAGGTATAATTTGTTATATATAGATAAAGGATTAAAAAAGGAGTGGTGTATGGCAACTTTGAGTGCATCCCGCAAGGGACAGGTGACTTTTTCAGATCCACCCATCGCGCAATTCGTTTTTAGTGATACGCGCATGTCGTGGCTCTGGCTGGTTCTTCGTTTATATCTCGGTTACGAATGGTTAATGGCCGGATGGACAAAACTGTTTAATCCCGTCTGGTTTGGTGACAAAGCCGGCGTGGCCCTCACCGGATTCCTTAATGGGGCGTTGGCAAAAACGGCCGGAGAACACCCCGATGTGCAGGGCTGGTATGCCGGTTTTCTTCAGAACATGGTCATGCCCAATGCTGCCCTCTGGAGCCGGTTTGTGGTGATCGGTGAGATTCTGGTAGGCGTAGCTCTCATTCTGGGGTTATTTGCCGGACTGGCTGCTTTCTTCGGTGGATTTATGAATGTGAATTATTTACTGGCAGGCACGGTAAGCACAAACCCCATGCTGTTTGTAATTGCAACCTGGCTGGTTCTAGCCTGGAAGACAGCCGGGTGGATCGGTCTTGACCGCTGGATTTTGCCCAGGCTCGGCAAGTTATGGAGCCCCGGTAAAACTACGGGATAAATATAATAACAACGACAGCTCCCGGTTTTCCGGGAGCTGTTTTTTCCTCTTTATCTCTCAAGTGTTTCCATATACAATGGGTCTGATGGCTAACCCCGCCGGTCACCTCGCGGATTTCCGATATCAAACAACCAGGGATGGCAAAATCATGATCTACTGGACTAACCGGTTGGTCAAAATCCTTGCCGGAAATGCCGCGAAAAAGTTTCTGGAGAAAGCCGGTTCCGGGGATGAGTTGGCCACTCAATACTTAATGGCAAAAGCCACCGGCAATTTTAAACGGGGCAATGAACGAAAATCTCCCAGAGAATAAGAGAAAGAGGAAGACAATGCGCGCTGCGTTTCAGGGTGAACCCGGAGCCTATTCAGAGGCGGCAGTATTTGAATATTTTCCGCAGACAGATGTGTCTGCTGTGCCCTGCGCGTCTTTTGAACTGGTGTTTGCGGCGGTAAATAAGGGTGACTGTGACTATGGAGTGTTGCCGATCGAAAACTCGCTGGCCGGGAGCATTCACCAGAATTATGATCTGCTGATGCAAAACCCGCTGCGGGTGGTGGGCGAGCACTACCTGAGGGTCAGTCACTGCCTGATCGCCCGTCCCGGCGCAACGATGGCTGATATTAAGACCGTAATGAGTCATCCCCAGGCGCTGGCACAATGTGCCGGATATCTCAAATCACTGCCCGGAATAAAGATCGAACCGGTGTATGACACCGCCGGCAGCGTAAAGATCATCCGCAGTCAGGACGACCCGTCACTGGCGGCCATCGCGTCATTACAGGCAGCCCGGATCTTCGGTATGCAGGTTTTGGCGGAGCATATTGAAGACAACCAGGCGAATTTCACCCGGTTTCTGGTGGTTTCTAAAGAGCCGGTTCATCCGATGGAAAATGCCAAAACATCTATTGTTTTCACCTTGAAGAACGAACCCGGTTCCCTCTACAATGCCATGCGTGAATTTGCCATCCGCGATATTGACCTGTGTAAAATTGAATCCCGCCCGCTGGTGGGTACCCCCTGGGATTATCTTTTTTATATAGACTTGATGGGCAGTACAGAAAATCAGGCGGTAAAAGAAGCCCTGAATAGCCTGGAAAAATTCGCGCCTATGCTGCGTGTGCTGGGGTCATACCCTTCCAAAAAACCCACGGGCAAATCTGACTAAACATCTTGACGTTCTCGCATATTGCGCTACAATAGTCAGAATGAGAAAACAAAATGTCTAAACTCTCCACCCGCTTTTATTCCTATTTTTATTTTTATGGCGCCAGAGCCTTAAGGCCGCCATTGGTTTAGGTTAAGCGGGAATAACGAAGTAACCCCTCAACACGATGCCAACGGACGGCATCGTGTTTTTTTTGTTTCAAGGAGAACGCAATGTTTGCAAGAGGAATTCGCGGAGCCATTACAGTGGAAAAAGATGAAGCGCAGGCTATTCTGGATGCCACACAGGAACTGCTGGCTGCCATCCAGGAGGCCAATCCGTCGCTGGCTCCAGATGATCTGGCTTCCGCCCTATTCACGGTGACATCGGACCTGTCGTCCGTGCACCCGGCCAGGGCAGCGAGGCAGATCGGCTGGACGTCCGTTCCACTGATGTGCGCACAGGAAATCCCTGTAACCGGCAGCCTCCCCTTTTGCATTCGCGTTCTTCTCACCTGGAATACCCCCCTTTCTCAAAAAGACATCAAACATATTTATCTGAAAAAAGCCGTTGCGCTGCGCCCGGATCTACTATCGGGCGGGCAGGACTAGACATCTCTCCGGTCTTTCGCCAGGCTGGTTGGAAATTATGAGGAGGTTTTTATGATGGTCGTAATGAGTGTTGATGCAACAAAAGAGGAAATTGAGGCTGTGATCGCCCGGGTGGAAGCCAACAACTTCCACGTGATATTGAATAAGGGCGATGAACGGACGGTGATCGCCGTGGTCGGGCAGAATCCTTCCGTTATCCGCGAGCAGATCATGTACATGCCGGGCGTTGACCACACGGTACCCATTTCACGGCCGTACAAAGTGGCCTCCCGTGAATTTATCCCTGAAAACACTATCTTCCCGCTGGATGGTTTTAAGGTGGGCGGTGACGAGATCGTGCTGATCGCCGGACCGTGCGCCGTGGAAAGCCGAACCCAGTTGATGGAAGCCGCCCACGCTGTGAAAGAAGCCGGGGCGCATGCTCTGCGCGGCGGTGCTTTCAAACCCCGCTCTTCACCCTACAGCTTCCAGGGTATGGGCGAAGAAGGCCTTGAGATCCTGGCTGAAGCGCGTGAAGTCACCGGGCTGCCGATCTTCACAGAAGTGATGGCACCCGAGCAGGTTGACCTGGTGGCAAAATACGCGGACGTGCTGCAGATCGGTGCGCGAAACATGCAGAACTTCTCCCTGCTACACGCGGTAGGTGAATGTGACAAGCCGGTATTGCTCAAACGCGGTCCGTCCGCGCTGATCGAAGAACTGCTCATGGCAGCGGAATACATCCTCTCTCACGGCAACCGCCGGGTGATGTTATGCGAACGCGGCGTGCGCACCTTCGAAACCGCCACCCGCAACACCACCGATATCAATGCCATCCCGGTATTGAAGAGCCTCACCCACCTGCCGGTCATTCTGGACCCCAGCCACAGCACCGGTCACGCAGACCTGGTTATACCGGTTGCCCGGGCGGGTATTGCCGCCGGAGCTGACGGTCTGATCGTTGAAGTGCACCCCAACCCGAGAGTAGCGCTTTCGGACGGTGGGCAGTCACTCACCCCTGAGAAATTCGCGATGCTGGTCAAACAGGCTAAAGGCATTGCCCGCGAAGTGGGACGCGCCTGATATGCCTGACGACGGTCCTGGCTTTTTTACGGGTAAACATGTGGCCATATTTGGATTGGGTCTGATGGGTGGTTCACTTGCCCTGGCACTGAGCGGGCGCTGTGGCCGGTTGACGGGTATTGACCCCGACCCCGCGGTTGCCGGCTCAGCCATGCAGCGTGGACTTGTATCGCAGGCGGCAGTAGAACCCGGCCGGTTGCTGGAAGATGCCGATGTGATCATCCTTGCGGCGCCGGTCAACGCCATTCTGGCTATCCTGAAAACCCTGAAAACCATGTGTCGTAAAGAAGCGGTTGTTATGGATTTCGGTTCCACCAAACGCGCGGTTTGCCGGGCGATGGCTGAATTGCCTGCACAATTTGATCCGATTGGTTGCCACCCGATGTGCGGTAAGGAAACCTGCGGGTTGGAATTCGCTGACCCCACCATTTTTAATAATGCTGCCTTCGCAATCGTTCCGCTGGAACGAACCAGCGATACCGCGCGTCAAACCGCCGAAGAACTGGCTTCTCTGTTGGAATCACGGCCGGTTATTCTGGATGCTGAAAGCCATGACCGTTTTGTAGCAGCCACCAGCCACCTGCCGTTCCTGGTATCCAACAGTCTGGCCTTTTGCACCCCTGTGGAAGCGGCGCCGTTGGCATCCACCGGCTTTGCCAGCACCACCCGGCTGGCCGTATCATCGCCCGCGATGATGATGGATGTTCTGGAAACAAATAAAGACGTGATTCTCGAAGCCCTGCATGCCTGTATTTTGCGCCTGACTTTGATGGAAGATTTACTGATAAAAGACGATTTCAAGCACCTGCAATCTGAATTGAATGCAGGGGCCGAAAACCGCCGTCAAATTGATATTGCCAAAAGAGGTGTTGTCCTATGAACCTGACGACCAACCCCGGCCACGCGTTGACCGGAACCGTATCTTTGCCCGGAGACAAATCACTGTCTCACCGGGCTGCCCTGATCGCTTCACTGGCTGCCGGCCGCAGCCAGATCGATAACTTCCTGGTTTCGGGTGTTACTTCCCGCCTTCTGGAAGCCCTTACCAGCCTGGGGATTACCTGGAAACTCAATGGCACAACCCTGACTCTGGATGGCAAAGGTCTGGGTGGTTTCTCTGTCCCGTTCGGTCCATTGAATTGCGGTAATTCCGCTTCCACCATGCGGTTTCTCGCGGGCGCGCTGGCAGCAGCCGGCACTCCGGCTGTGCTTGACGGGTCAAAGGGACTGCGCCGGAGGCCGATGGACCGCATCATCCAGCCGCTGAACCGCATGGGTGTGAACATCCAGGGGGTAGGTGGCTGTGCTCCATTGAGCCTGGGGGTATCCGCTCTTCCACTCAAAGGCGGCACAATGGAGTTGGATGTAGCCAGCGCTCAGGTGAAAACCTGCCTGCTTCTGGCCGGGCTTTCTGCCGGTGAACCGGTGACCATTTCCGAGCCTGGTTTTTCACGTGACCATACCGAGCGCATGCTGGGCAGTATGGGCGTGACCATTAAGAGTGAGAAAATCAGTGTAGACGGACTGCCCCGTTACCTCACCCACCTTACCCCGTCGACCGCCCGTTTCGGATTGAAACCGTTGAATATGGCGTTGCCGGGTGATTTTTCTTCCGCCGCTTTCCTGATTGTCGCGGCGTTGATCACCCCCGGTTCCAACGTTACTCTGAAAGATATCGGCTTGAATGCCACACGCACCGGTCTGCTGGATGTACTGTTGACCATGGGCGCGTCAATTCACATCAATGCCAAACCCACCCGCAACGGCGAGCCTGTAGGCGACCTCACGATCAAACATAGTAATTTGAAGACCGCGGACATTTGCGGTGAAAAAGTGGTGCGCATGATCGATGAATTCCCCATCTTCGCTGTGGCAGCCGCGTATGCAAACGGCACGTCAACCGTTCGCGATGCCGCCGAACTGCGGGTAAAAGAGTCAGACCGCATCGGTGCGTTATGCACGGAACTGCGCAACATTGGCGTGGAAGTGATGGAATTGCCGGATGGCTTTGCCATCAACGGCGCCAGTGAGGTACGCGGCGGTTCGGTAGAACCGCACGGCGACCACCGCCTGGCTATGTCTCTGGCAGTGGCCGGTCTGGCTTCCACACAGCCGGTTGCCATCCAGAATGCCGAGATCCTTCGGGAATCGTTCCCTGAATTCTCGGATGTCATAACCAAACTTGGCGGTGAACTTACCGCGGACGAAACACCGGCAATGGAGCAGACAGCCGTATGACAGCGGATCGCCGGAGCCCGTTCCATCTGGGTTTGACAGGCTGGCCGCTGGGCCACAGCCTGTCACCTCTGATGCACACGGCAGCTCTGCGGTATGCCGGATTAGGCGGAGATTATCAGTTGTACCCCGTCAACCCGATACCGGACGCGTCTGATGACTTGCGTTCCCTGGTCAACCGCTTGCGAACCGGAGAACTGGCTGGCCTCAACGTGACCATCCCCCATAAACAGGCAGTAATCTCGCTGCTTGACTCACTGTCACCCGCCGGGCTGGCCATCGGAGCGGTGAATACCCTGTTTATGAAAGACGGGAAACTGTCTGGAGAAAATACCGATTGGGCCGGCTTCCTGTGTGATCTCGAAACACACGTACCGGACTGCCGCGAGGGTCATGGGCGGCAGGCGCTGGTGCTGGGTGCCGGCGGTTCCGCCCGCGCTGTGGTCTATGCGTTGACACAATCCGGTTGGCGGGTGACGATCGCCGCCCGGAGGTTGTCACAGGCGAATGAATTAAAAGTCGGCTTCTCTACGCATAAGAATCCCGTTTCTGTGCTTTCTTTCGATGAATTTGATGGATTGACTGATATCCGGCTGATCGTCAACACCACCCCGGTTGGGATGAACCCCCATGAGGATGCTTCCCCATGGCCTGCCGGATTTGACTTTCCGCAACGCGCGTTGCTGTATGACCTGATCTACAATCCCGCTGAAACCTGCCTGATGCACTCCGCCCGCGAAGCCGGTCTGAAGGCTGTCAACGGATTGGGTATGCTGGCAGGGCAGGCGGCACTGGCTTTTGAAATCTGGACGGGTCAGGCAGTTCCAATTGAGGTATTCCGGAACGCCGCCCTTGAAAGGACTCCCTCATGACACTGCGATTCCTTACTGCCGGCGAGAGTCACGGGCCGGCACTTACTACGATTATTGACGGCCTGCCTGCCGGATTGGAATTGGATCTGGATGCTGTTAACTCTGACCTGGCCCGCCGGCAAACCGGCAGCGGCGCTGGACCGCGAATGAAAATGGAGCGGGATACCGCCGTGGTTCTCGGCGGACTGATGGCCGGCAGCACTACCGGCGCTCCCCTCAGCCTGATGATCGAGAACCGCGACCATGACCACTGGAAGGGCAAGGAAATTGATCCCTTTGTCATCCCCCGGCCGGGTCATGCTGACTTGACCGGCGCGGCGAAATTCGGCTACACCGATATGCGCCCGTCGCTGGAACGCGCCTCCGCGCGTGAGACGGCTGCCCGGGTGGCTGTAGGCGCGGTATGCCGTCAACTATTGGCACAGTTCGGCATCAAGATTGGGGGTTACGTAGTTGCGTTGGGTGAGATCGCCGCGGATCTGGCTGGCATTACACTGGAAGATCGCATTTCCCGCGCCCGTGAAGCGGAAACCGGTTGCCCTGAACCTGCAACAGCGGAAGCCATGAAGAAGCTGATCCGTGAAATTACGTTGAATAAAGATACTTTGGGCGGTGTGATTGAAGCCGCGGCCATCGGGCTGCCCGCCGGGTTGGGGTCTTTCACCCAGTGGGACCGGCGCCTTGAAAGCCGCGTGGGGGCTGCTATTCTGAGCATTCAGGCTATGAAAGGCGTTGAATTTGGCCCTGCGTTTGAAAACACACGCCAGCCGGGAACCCGCGTGCATGACAGCATTCAGGTTGACGGCGGTAAACTGGTTCGCCCGACCAACCGCTGCGGCGGTGTCGAAGGTGGTATCTCCAACGGAGAACCGCTGATCGTTCGCGCGGCGATGAAACCCATTGCCACAACCCTTAACCCGCAGAAATCTGTCAACCTGGCGGATGGTCAACCGGTGGATACGAAATACGAACGCTCGGATTTCTGCCCGGTGCCGCGTGCTGTGGTGGTGGTTGAATCGATGCTGGCTTTTGTACTGGCCGGAGCGTTGATGGAAAAATTGGGCGGCGATTCACTTGCTGAGATGAAACCCCGGTTTGATAACCTCAAAAAGATGCGGTTGGATGATTTCCAAATGGACAACACCACCCACGTCTGGTGGCCGGAATGACCGCTTCGCTTCTGTACCTGTATGGTCCTCCCGGAAGCGGCAAGAGCACCATTGGCCAGGTACTGGCACGCGACCTAGCCCTGGAGTTTTTAGATCTGGATTCTGAGATCGAGAAAGATGCCGGCAGGGCGGTTTCGGACATATTCGCCGCTGAAGGCGAAGCCGGGTTCCGTCGGCGTGAATCCGCGACGCTTAAAAAGCTATCCGGCCGCGTATCCGGTGTCATCGCGCTGGGCGGGGGCACTCTATTATCTGATGCCAATCGAAAGATGGCTGAAGACACAGGCCAGGTAGTGGTACTGGACGCGCCTTTGCATACCCTCCATTCCCGTGTAAGCGCCGCGCCCGGTAAACGTCCGCTGTTGGCCGGTGAATTGACCGCGAAGCTCGAGAATTTACTCTCCGCCAGGGCGGAGCATTACCTGTCTTTCACGCATCACGTGAATACAGAAAACATGAATCCTGCCCAGGCCGCCTGGCAGGTTCAGGTTCAAACCGGCCTGTTCCATGTGACAGGTATGCCCGGCGGCGCGGGGACCAGCGGAAGCTATGACGTACGTGCGCGTCCGGGCGGACTTCGAGAGACCGGTAGTGAATTACTGGCACGGCATTTTTCCGGCCCCGTTGTGCTGGTGACTGACGACATCGTAGGTCCGTTGTATGCTGAAACGGTGCTTTCATCGCTTCGGAAAAGCGGCTATGCGGCGAATATCATTCAAATACCTGCCGGTGAGAAGTTCAAGACCATTGAAACAGTCTCCCGGATGTGGGATTTCTTCCTTTCAAACCAGTTAGACCGCGGCAGTACCGTAGTTGCCCTGGGCGGCGGGGTGGTCAGCGATATGGCGGGGTTTGCCGCTGCCACGTACCTGCGCGGCATCCGCTGGGTGGGGCTGCCGACAACCGTACTCTCCATGGCAGACGCGTCACTTGGCGGCAAAACCGGCGCGGACCTACCCACCGGCAAGAATTTGATTGGCGCATTCCACGCGCCATCGCTGGTACTGGCCGACCCTGAAGTGCTGGCCACGCTGCCGGAGCGTGAATTGCGCGGCGGTTTCGCGGAGATCGTCAAACACGGGTTGATCAGTGACCCGGTGTTGTTTGACGCCTGCCGCGGACTGGCTGGATTATCGGTAGAAGAAATTCGCCAGAAACCGTTGACGGCCATTATTCGGCGTGCCATGGCTGTCAAGATACGGGTGATCGAGCAGGACCCATTTGAGAAGGGTATCCGTGCCGCTTTGAATGCCGGTCATACCGTAGGCCACGCCCTGGAGTTGACGTCCAACTTCGCGCTCAGTCATGGTGAAGCGGTATCCATCGGTTTGGTGGTTGAAACCCGCATGGCCGAAGAACGCGCCCTTGCCAAAACCGGTCTGGCTGAAGAGGTCAGCCGGGTTCTCTCCGGTTTGGGTTTGCCGGTTGATGTTCCGGCCGGGATGGATAAAGATTCGGTGGAAACCGCGCTCTTCCGCGATAAGAAACGGTCGGGAAGCGCTGTCAAATTTGCGCTGGCCGCTGCGATCGGTCACGCGGAGATCGGGATCAACTATACATTGGATGAACTAAGGAGCAGCCATGCCTTCTGTGCTTGTTTTGAACGGTCCTAATTTAAATTTACTGGGGTTGCGTGAGCCAGGCGTGTACGGGTCTACAACTCTGGAAGATATCAACGCGAAAATGGTCGAACTCGGTAAACAACTGGGGATTGAGGTACGCTGCTTCCAGTCAAACCATGAAGGCGCGTTGATCGATGCCCTGCACGATGCCCGCAACTGGGCGGCCGGGGTGGTCTTCAACCCGGGCGGGTACACCCACACATCCGTGGCGTTGCGCGATGCCATCAGCGCCATCAACATTCCTGTAATTGAGGTGCATATTTCCAACGTTCACGCGCGCGAAGAATTCCGTCACCATTCGATGATCTCGGCAGTTTGCGCCGGGACGATCAGCGGATTGGGGATTAATTCCTACCTGCTGGGTTTGCGTGCGCTGACAGAAAAAGTGCCGTCAGGGAAATGACAGA
>CAYQTY010000014.1:13361-14324 GCA_964420535.1 uncultured Leptolinea sp.
TATTAATCAAGCTATGATGATTGAACCAACTGAAACAGAATCTAAAGAATCAATCGGGTTTGTGATAGACTTGCTCATCATAATAATGGGAGAATTTGATGACTGACGAAATTGTTGAACCAAAAGTCGATGTGGATGAGAACGAACCGGTATTCTACAATGCCTCTACGCTCAACCTGGTAGCTTCCTCCGCCCGGGTCATATCATGGGTGGTTTTTGCCGTATTTGTGCTCATAGTGGCTGGCAATATCTACAACCTGCGTGAACTTGCCCAGGGTGAGACATTTATGAACCTGATCAAAGGCGCAAGCGCCCGACTGTGGATGGTCACCAATCTGGTCATCCCCTTCTTCACGGGCATCACGTTCTTCATCGTTCTACAGGGTGTCAGCAATGTCATTGATGTCCTCCTTGAGATCGATTTCAATACCCGCGAAGCCAAGTAATTTTCCAAATCGCCCCCTTTAGGCATTCATGTAGTAGGTTGGGTCATGACCCAACCTACATTTATTTTAAGACCTGGAATAAAAAAACCCCCGCGATCATCGCGGGGGTTTGGATGGGCTGAATAAACTTAGATTTTTACTACGTTTACAGCCTGCAGGCCCTTCGGACCTTTTTCGATGGAGAATTCCACCTTCTGTCCTTCGGTGAGGGTGCGGAAGCCATCGCTCTGGATCACGGAATGATGCACGAATACATCAGCACCGTTCTCCTGGGAGAGGAAACCATAACCCTTGTCATTGTTGAACCATTTGACTGTACCTACTACACGATCTGCCATTTTACTTTTCTCCAAACTTTCTTCTGAAAAAACTGTTACCGTACGGGACTTTATCCCGGTTACGACCTATTGATTTCCGCTTTCGCGGTTGCCATAAAACAATGCAACTTCTATGCCGGTTTTATGGGCTTTGACAATTATTGATGAAACCTTTTCTCTACTTCGCGTATAACACATAA
>CAYQTY010000014.1:14334-21851 GCA_964420535.1 uncultured Leptolinea sp.
AAATCCGTCTTCAATACCTGAAAACGAATAATGTTGTTAATACTGCAAAACTGCCATCTACTTTGTTCCTTAACTTCCGAGGGTTGTTCCAGAAATAAAAAGCCGCCAACCCTGCAAATAAAAGGTTTGGCGACACTTGCACACAAGCCCTCATTCACTGCCCCCATAGTATAACACATAATCAATAGTTATGTCTACATTGTACAGGACAAATGTCAGACAACTAGGCGACAAACGTCATTATTATCAATAACCGCATAAAGCGATGGCGCCGGGGCCCGAATTGACGCCCAGCGCGGGGCCGGTAATGTTCATGTGTATCTCGGAGGGAGAAAATTCCGCGTGCACATGTTTGACAAGTTTCTCCGCCTCTTCCGGGATGTTCCCGTGAAGTATGGCGACATGTTCCGGCTTCCGCCCTTTCAATTTTTCCCTGAATTTTTGGACGGCCAGATCGACCATGTGATTATACGTACGGGCGATCCCCTCGGGTTCAACCAATCCGGTCAACTGGTTAATTGAAATAACCGGTTTGACCTGCAAATGGGCGCCCAGCCATACTGCCGCCCCGCCGAACCGTCCACCGGCTTTCAGGTATTCCAGCGTGTTCATGCCAACGATCATCACCAATGATTGGCGGATCTCACCCACTCGGCGCAGTATGTCCTGAATGTCTTCCCCGGCATTTGCCAACCGTGCGGCAGCCAGAGTTTGCCACCCCAGGCTGAAGCTCATGCCTTTTGAATCCACTATATGGACCGGGATATTCATTGCCCGGGCAGCATTCACAGCCATCTGATGGGCGCCGCTCAAAGCACTGCTTACGGTCAAAGCGATAATCTCGAGCGCTCCCTTTTCTTCCGCGGCTTTAAAAGCATGCAGGAAGTCCATTTCCGACGCCTGTGAGGTGGTGGGGCGGGTCTTTTGTGTTTTTAGCAGGGTATAGAATTCATCGGGCTGCATGTCCACACGGTCACGGTATTCGCGTCCGTCCCAAATCACATAATGTGAAACAACACCAATTCCATACATGGAGATAATGTCGCGGGGAATATCACAGGTGGAATCGGTGATTATCGCTATTTTATTCTTGTTCATAAGAGACCTGGCTTGTGTGGTGTTAGGATTTTATATACTATCCATTCGCGGATAAAATTTGGTATCAGAACTTTCAACATTTTTTTTATGTTTTGACCGGGATTGCTGTGACCATCAATTTTTTCGCGCCGTTTCTCTGGTTGGCCGGATTTATGGTAAAAGATACCTGACGTGAATTCTCAGAACAAAACTGCCTTCCGGTGAATGGCTGCTACCCGGTATTCTGTTTATCGCGCCAGTCCCTCAATCCATTTTATTAATCAAACACATTTAGCCGTAAATAGTTACCAATGAAAATCATCGAGCTCTTTAAATCGTGCGATCTGTATTTATACTCAAATACACCGTCTTTTTCAGATTAGGGCTGTATTTATAACGCGGGAGATTTTATGGAAGTCGAACTGGTTTTGGATCAATTTCACGAGTTTTGCCGCCAGAATAGTGATGAGGCCGTAATAAAAAAATATAACCGCTATTTTGTTGAAGGGTATGATGCTTTCGGACTCCCGGGAACGGCAATGGAGGAAATCCACAGAACCCTGCTGGCGGAATACCGTGAGTCGCTGGGGTTTGACGGTTTCCTTTCCCTGGGTGACCGGCTGGTGAAAACGGGAAAATACGAAGATGCCAGCCTGGCATTGATGTGCGCGGCGGATTTTATGAAAGAATACACCCCGGAACATTTTGAACGCTTCGGGTATTGGCTTGACGATGGTATACGCAACTGGGCGCATGCTGATACCATGGCCGGGGGGATATTCCCCGTTTTTCTGAAGAAGAAGATCGTTCCATATACCGCCTTCTCCTCCTGGCGTTCCGCCGAATCTAAATGGAAACGTCGCGTGGTTCCTGTTAGCCTGATAAAAGAACTAAAATCCTGCCCGGATGTAACTGATTGGCTGGAATTTCTCAATCCCATGATGATGATGCCGGAGAAAGTAGTCCATCAGGGACTGGGTTGGTTCCTTCGTGAAGCATGGAAGCTCTACCCGGTTCCGGTGGAAACGTTTTTGCACAAATGGAAGGATAACGCTCCACGTTTGATCTTCCAATATGCCACAGAGAAAATGGCGGCGGAACATAAGACGCGCTTTAGGAAAAATAGGGGTAGGCTATTGCCTTATAGCGATAGTGTTGAAATATCCGGATGACCTCCGTCTTGATCAGGTGTTACCTTCAGGTTAATTAAGTAGCCCTCTTCTCCTGCTTGCTATCCCCCATTTGGCACATGATGAATTGCTTACGATGGATTAAAGTTGACAGACAATCCAATTATTTCGTGAAAGAAGCAGCCATTATGAACCAAAAATTCCGCGAACCTGTCAGCGGCTTCACCCATCTGGGCGCGGCTGTTTTTTCCGCCATTAGCCTGATCATTATGTTGATACTTTCGTGGGGTGATCCCCAAAAGCAGGTTCCGCTGGCTATTTACGGCATCAGCCTGATCCTGATGTTTTCCGCCAGCGCTACGTATCACCTGGTGATCACTTCACCGGAAAAGCAACTTTTCCTGCGTAAATGGGACCATTCCGCTATTTACCTGCTGATCGCCGGCACGTATACACCCATCTGCCTGACGTATTTCACCGGCCCATACCGCTGGGGATTGCTGGCAGCCGTCTGGGCATTTGCCCTGATCGGGGTAGCTGTCAAGATCTGCGTCATCCACGCTCCCCGGTTGCTAAATGCCGGGCTGTACCTGGCAATGGGTTGGCTGGCTGTATTTGCCATACCGCAAATCATCAGCAATATGCCGGCGGGGGCGATCCTTTGGATGGTAGCCGGAGGTCTGTTCTTTACCCTGGGCGCGATTATTTATATTACAAAAAAGATGGACTTTATTCCCGGTGTTTTTGGTTTTCATGAAGTCTGGCACATTTTTGTCATCCTGGGGTGTCTCTGTCACCTGATCATGATCGCCGGCTTTGTGATTCCCGCCGTCCCGCTCGCCTGACAAAGAGGAAAATCATACCAAAACCGGTGGATAACTCCCGCCGGTTATTTTTGATACTTGTATCTTCCAGAAATAATCCTGTATAGTATAGGTAGAGGGGAGGAGACGTACAAACCGAAGATGATGACTGGAGAGGAACCATGAGTCTTCTACAGAGTTTGTTCGCCGATAAGAAAGAAGCCACCCGATTGCAAAACGCCTTTACCATCGGGATGGACAATGCCCGCCAGCACCTGTGGGAAACCGCCTCACGCCATTTTCTGGCGGCTGTGGATTTGCCCAACTGCTATACCAAATCTCAGGTCATGTTATGCCTGTGCTACAGCCACGAGATGGATGATGAATCGGTAAAAATTCATCTACGGCACCTTCAAAAGGCGGATTCCGATCTGGCAGAAAAGATTGTTGCCCTTCCTGGCGCAGCACGCGCCCTTTGCCTGGGCACGCCGGATGAACCCGAGTCACCGCAATTTACGCGGGTGCTGGTCAATATTCGAGACCATCACAAGCTTCCAACGCTGCTGGATATGCGTATGCTGCCCTCCGCGTATATCAAGCTGATCATGGGAATGGTCAATGATGGTTATGTCACCCGCATCAAGAACCGTGACACACATGACCCGATTCACCTGCCGGATCTATGCTGCCCGGTTCTAACCCCGAAAGGCAGCCAGGCGTTGGAGGTTTGGGATTCAACCTTTGATATCTTTGCAGATAATGTGATGGCGTTGATCGATAAGATGTAAGTTTAGTGTACCGGTGCGCGGTAAAAGGGGGTATTATTGACTGCCTCTGAAAGGAATAATCTGCGATGAAAATCACCACCGCGCGCGAACTGCTGGAATCCGGCCAATCGGCCATTGTCTTCTTCACCCACGGGCAAAGTTTTAATATTGATCCGTCCGGCGAAGGAGAAACTGGTGAATGGATGTTAAGCCCCGCGCTGGTCAACAAGGTGGACAGAGTCATCGTTTACCTGCGCGATGAAGACCGCAAGGTCAATCACATTTATATGGGTGACTTTGTTAGCCTGCGGCGCGGCTCACGTTCCCGCCGTTTCTTCATCCGCTTTTCCCATATGACGGAACTGGGGACCACCCAGGTTCACTGGCTTGACTTCGGTAATGGAACCAAGTCACCGGTAAATTACGTGGAATACGCGTAAGCCTGACTGCCGGCTTTAATTATTGACCGGTGGGAACAGGGCGGTATCAATTACTGTACCCGAAGAAGTATCCACTACAACTACATTTATTCCGGGGTAGTGGTACGAGAAATCGCGTCCGTTGATCAGGATGACGGTATCTTCCTCTCCTGAAATGCGCCCGGCGCTGGTAAGTTGCAGGTCAACCGGCAGCCCGTCTGCTTTACCGCCGGACCATTCGATCTTTTGGGGTGATGCCTTCTCCATAATCGCCTGGCTATTTCTTATGATGGCCGTGTAGCTTTCGCCTTCATTTTGCGGCAGTCCCTGTGTCAGACCTGCCTCGCTCAGGATGGCGCTGGTTTCGGGAGAAATCAGAGTGGACGCGTCGTCCATTACACTGATGACGATCAATGTATCAACATATTTCCGCAGAAAGTCTGGAAGGCTCAACTGTGAACAATTGGAGTTTGAACCCGTGATCGCAATATCCGGGTAGTCAAACGGCTGACGGTCAAACCCGGGGGCGAAGATCCATTCACCATTCACCAGCGCAAAAAACTCATCGGGATATCGTTCGCAGATCTGCTGCCGCATATCCGGGCTTTTGATAATGTACATCTCACCCGGTGTGACTTCACCGGAGGCCACCCCGTCCATTTTTTGTCGGGCAGCCGGTTCAAGGTTGGGACTGTAACGGGCGTAGTACGAATAGTTTATGTTCAGGCGGTAGTCCGCCGCGTATTCCGTCAATCGCGCCCAGTTATCCAGACTGAGCGGGAGTATGACAACCGACTTGAACTGCCCGGCCGCATCACTCCAGAAATCTGACTTCAATGATGTCTGTTTTCCGCGGGGATCATTGAATTCCGCATGGAAACGCTCAAGTTGCGGTTGGACTTCCGCCAGTTGCAAGCCGAATGCGGCGAGTAGGATCAGAGCAGCCACCCAACGGCGTGGAGATAGCCGGACTACCTGGTTTATGGCGAAAACAAAGATCAGGTAATACACCGGCCAGAGCATGCGTTCGGTGCCGCGGAACACACCCCACAGCCGCAGGATCGGATCGGGCAGAGGATAGGTGAGGAGTACCCGGTCATTCAGGGTGACAACGTTGCTGAGGGCAAAAACCACCAGTACGGGGACGATCAAAATTAACCCTCGGTGGTTGCAAAACACGCAGGTGAACGCCTTACGGTTACGGTAGACCAGTCCCGCCAGCCCGGTGACGGTCAACAGAATGATGCCGATCCCCAGGTAGTTGACGTTCATGGCGTAGGTGCCTTCGGCTAGAGGCAACGGGTCAAAAAAGCGTGACCAGCCGGCCAGTGGGTTGACGAAGGCATTCAGGTTGGCTTTGAAATACCCCAACCCGGCATCAGACATATCCACCGCGTCAGAAAAGAATCCCACCACCCACATCAACAGGGCAGTTGACGCCAGACTCACAACCATGTGCTGGATTAGCGGCAGGATCTTGCGGTCTTTCAACCAGCGTTCCAGCAGCGTTCCGCAGAACACCACGAAGGTCATCACAAAGAAATACCCCTGGATGAGCACGGCAAAGCCGTGCACCAGCGGCCAGTATTTATTCCAGCGTCCGTCGCGCTTGTTCAGGAAATACAGATATAACGCCAGCAGCACGATCCACTGACCCGAGAGCGGTGTGTAACGGAAGACCCGAAAAAGGAAAACATCCGCCAGGCAGAAGAAGAAGGGGGCGGCAAATGCTGCCAGGCGGCTGTGACTCACCTCGAACAGGATGAGAGCAGATAGTGCGCCCTGTAAAATGAAGTTAAGTATTGTCCACAACCCGAAATACTGGAAGGTGGCCGGTAAAAAGTAGCTGATCACTTTAAATGGTATGGCCAGCAGAGGAATGGAATCTGTGAAGCACATGCAGGTTCCGGCCGGGTAGCCCAGGCTGCAACTGACCCCGATCGGAAACGTCCATGGATCGTTGCGGTAAAACACCCATCCCAGGTAATGCTGGGCATTGTCACCCAGATTGAAAAGCCAGTCCACCCGCCCGGTATCCAGTGTGCCGCTTCCATAAACCATATAAAAGATCAACGCGCCGGTCAGTCCGCCGAGAATGGCGAGAACGTCACGTGTTTTTAAGGGTGAGAACTCTGATTCGTTGACGGCATCCAGCAGCTTCTGCGCGCTCCACGTAATCAGCGAAAATAACCCGGTGACCACAAGTATCAATAAAGCGCGAACATAAATACTGCGTTCTTCAAACGAATGACCGGCAGTCAATAGTGGCGCCCAGAGATCACGCAGCAGCCATGCAAGCAGCGCGCCGGTCAGCAAGGAGACGGTGATTCGCGTAATGGAAGCCGGCGATTTTTTCTCGAAGAATCTTCTCATGTGATTATTGTAACCTCCCCCTGCAGCGATTGGTTCCGTGATTCGGGCGGCGGTATGGCCGCAGTTTTGATAGAATAAACAGGTAGCGAAGATTGGTACGTCTCATCCGGTCATCAATTTTAACCCCGGAATTCTGTTACGCCGGTTGTAAACAAGCAAGTTTTTAACCGGCTGCCGGTGCAGGAGGAAATCCATGAAAAAACAATTCCATATCGCTCTTATTCTGATAGTTCTGCTTTCCATCGGCGGGCTTACCGCTGGATGCGGTAATAATGACCAGTTCGAAGCTGTAGCCAAGACCATGGCTGTGCTTACCCAGGCTGCGATGGCAGGTCTCGTGGCAACAGATACACCGGAACCAACCTTTACGCCCACTGAAACCCTGCCCCCCACCGCAACGCCAACTGTGACTATCACCCCCACGCCGGATTTCACGGATTTTACCCGGGTCACTCCGGCGCCGGCGACAGTCAACACGGCTTCATGGCAGGGAGTTAATTTCAAGTTTGTAAAATATGAGGTCAGCGAAAGCACCCGGCCGATGGACCCGCATTCCACAACCGGCCAGGAAGAGCAATTCGGCCGGGGCAAGAAGACCGCCAACCTGTACTTTATGACGGATACCAGTGAAATGTACAAGAAGGTGATCAACACCAGCACCTTTTTGATCGCCACCTTCACGGATGGCAGTGAACTGAAAATTTATGAAGGCTGGGAAAAGAATGGCGGTATGTTGAAGGGCTACTATGCCAGCGAAAAGTCAGACACGGTGGGTGAAGTCGACTTCGCGTTCGGACTTCCGAAAGAAGGCATGGATATTGTCGAATTGAAAATCGCGGAGAATGCCGAAAAAAAGGATTCTGCGGTGACAATTTATAAAAAGTAAATTGCTGAAATAAAAAACAAAAACCCTGATGGTACGTTAGAACCATCAGGGTTTTTGTTTTA
>CAYQTY010000015.1:0-21709 GCA_964420535.1 uncultured Leptolinea sp.
AATTGGATCTCCGTGGGAACATAACCCAATATCTCGGGGGGTAATGATGTGTTCAATTTTCTAAAAACGGATACCGGGGCACTGCGATCCTCAAGTCCTGTCTGATCATAGGCCGTAAAGAACCGCATATCATAGGGCACTTTCGTTTTGTGTATCCCGTTGACATCAAAACCGCGCTTTGCGATATCCGTGATCCACTCCTCCGGATAATCTGGGCTGACAGCCGATAACAGACCAATTGATGTGTCCCAAAGTGCGAGACCACCTGCTGCTTGTAATAGGCTCCCGCCAGGTTGGTCCACCCGAAACCTGCCGTCTGAAGTGACGATCGTCGATCGGTTGATCGATCCTGCAACCAGATACCGTATAACCGGTTTGCTGATATCCTTGGATTTCATTCTGAGATTCTACCTGATATGTGAATTTCTTCGCGCAAATCATGACGGCCTTCCATAACCGGAAGGCCGTATTTGTAAAAACATGATTCGATGTGTTAGCTGACCAGTTCAGCCAACAAACGTAAAACTCCCAGAACACCCATCCCGACCTTTACACCATCTCCAGCTGATAATTGAGGGGTGGTCTGGTTCTTTTCTGCCCTCTGGATCATCATTAAAGCTGCCACCAATCCGGTAGCCGCGCCAACTGTTGTTCCAATTAGAATTGTTTTCGTTTTCCAGTTCATAAAGGTATCCCTTATTCTCTTACTCGGAGTATCCACCCAGAATAAAGTAGCGCAACGCCAACCAGAATCTTGATATCATGGATTTGTTAGACCTTGTCTGGATCACCGGTTTAGCCGAACGGTCTGCCAGCATTTTTATCCGGGCTGATAATAATCGCGCGTACATCTGGGCTATAGCAGAATAGTCAGGAAGAATTGCTGTCAGTTTCGTCACCCCGAAAATCAACGCGGCAAGAAACAGAAAACTAACCAGCCCAATAAAGAAGACCGGTAACAGCAGCCACATGGTAGCCACATGCCCCCAACGGGCGCTGGAATCGGTGCCGGTTTGAAGGGAGAAGATCGCCATAATTCCAAGAGCCAGCATGGTTGCCGCCCCAAACCCGACAGGAAACCAGATCTGCCAGATGACATCCTTCTTATGCTGTTCCTTAAAATTCAACTTCTTCTTCTCTTCAGCCATAGATAAATTCTAGCATGAATATGAAATGAATGTTTACAGTTTGAAAGATGTTACTGCTTCAAGGACTTTTTCCATTTCGATCTCACCCATGTCATAGAATAACGGAAGGCGGACAAGGCGGTCACTTACCGATTCGGTGACAGGCATGTCACCTTCACGGCCGCCATATTCCCGCCCCTTCTCAGAAAGATGGAGGGGCAGATAATGGAAGACAGAATTGACGCCATTATCCTTCAAATGGTTGATCATTCCCTGACGGTGCTCAAGATCGGGTAAAAGCAGGTAATAGATATGCCAGGAGGGATCAATGTTCTCAGGAACACTTGGCTGAACGATGCCATTCGCTTTCGCCCACGCGGATAGTTCCTGATGATAGGTCTGCCAGATCCATTTACGTTTCGCCTGGATCTCTTCCCACACTTCCAATTGGGCATATAAAAATCCGGCCAGAATATCAGATAACAGGTAGCTGGAACCGATTGACACCCAGGTATATTTATCCACCTGCCCGCGGAAAAAGCGGCTGCGATTGGTGCCTTTTTCACGAATAATTTCAGCGTTTTCAATAAGAGAGCGGTCATTGACCAAGAGCGCTCCGCCCTCACCGCAGGTGAAATTCTTGGTCTCATGGAAGCTCTGGGTGGCCATACAGCCTATGGTTCCCAGCCAGCGATTCTTGTACTTACCAAATAATCCGTGGGCGTTGTCTTCCACCACCGGTATATTGTGACGGCCGGCGATCTCCATGATCGTATCCATTTCGCAGGCAATGCCGGCATAATGAACGGGAACAATGGCTCTGGTCTTTTTGGTGATCAAACCTTCCAGTTGACTTTCATCCATGTTAAGTGTATCAGGCCGGATATCGATGAAAACCGGCTTTGCCCCGCGTAAAACAAACGCGTTGACGGTTGACACGAAGGTGAAATCCGGGATGATCACCTCGTCACCCGGTTGAATATCCAGCAGCAAAGCAGAAAGTTCCAACGCGTGAGAGCAGGAAGGTGTGGTTAAGACCCGTGGAATTCCCAGCTTATTTTCCAGAAACTCATGACATAATTTGGAATACTTGCCATCGCCCGAAATGTGTGAAGACCGAATGGAATCGGCCATGTAATCATATTCTTTTCCGACAATACAGGGTTTGTTGAAATCTACAAACGTATCTGCCATTAATAATTTCCGATCAGTCCAATTTTTTCCGGACAATAATGGTAAAGTCATAGAGGTCGTAGTCATGTAAAATGGCTACATTGCGTGAGAAATTGCGTTTGGCCACATCGAACAGGTAACCCGGATCTGCGTAATACAGGTCGGGCCGCATGTGGTCCGCGTCAGAATATTTAGTCAGGAAGTTGCAGCTAAACCCGCGGTCTGCCAGTTCATTCATACGTGTCAATGTCTTTACGACATACTCAGTCCATGTTTCATAAGTGGTTTCCAGCTTGATATTAAAAATACCGCTGGCGACCACATAATCACATACCGGCAAATTGGTTTCAGAACTGGTGAACTCCACCCCGGCCATTCCGGGATGAAGCTCACGCCCTTTTATCACCATTCCGTCAACGATATCGAAACCGATGTATTTCTCAGGTCTTACTCCCTGATTAGCGATGTAATCGTAGAATGAGCCAAACCCACTCCCATAATCCAGCAAAGAGAAAGACCGGTCAACCGGCTGAATGACCCGTGCGAGCTGCGAAAAACGGGTGTCCTGAGCGCCGGTGGAATTCCAGTCGACGCCGCGCGGAGTCGCGCCATGCTGTTCCAATTTACCGGCGAAATAGTTCCGGATATCATCCATATTGATTGATTGATCAGCCATTGAACCTCTATTTGGAAATAGTCTTTATTGTGTCAGGCCCCATCATAAACAGGGTATCCAAAATGGAAACCTGCGGGTCATAGGGCGGGTACAACTGAGGATACTCGGGGTAATCATACTCCATGTAATCCAGCTTGATTCCCGCCTCATCAAATTTGTCGTTTTCAATATAATCCCGGGCAGACGGTCCGGAAAAGTAGTGTGTGGCTCCTACTTTTTTCAAAATGGATACCAACCGGTCGGTTTTGACGCCTTCCACTCCTTCGATTTCTGAAGATCGAATAAACCGGGTATGCGAAATTCCTATTGACCTTGCCAACGATATGGTCGTTTCAATGGTGAAGTCGGACAGCATTTCCGGTTTGCCGGAATAGAACTCTTCCACCAGGCCGGCATAGTGCGAAAAGTATGGTGCTTTTGAATAAGCCATTTTTATAGAATTCCAGTGCTCTTTATTCCATGGCCGATCCCAAACGATCTTGATTTCGTTAATACCGATGTGTTCGGTTTGCGCGCCGCGATTAAACACCGGGATTGACAACCATATTGGCCCTGTAGACGTTTTGATTCGGTTACGGTTACGCCACCCCCGTTTATCATCATCATAAAAAACGAAAAGGTCAGCCGTGTTGATCTGGTCAAAAAATCCACGCCACGGTATATATGACGGTTGTAAGATGACTACTTTCAAGAAATTAAATCCTTTGGATTATTGACAGTTTGCGAAATGGCGTACGTCGGCCTGTCCATGCTCCGGTCGAATATCCTGGCTAAATATTCACCAAAAATACCCAACGCGAACAACTGGGTCCCCGAAAAGATGGCGATCATGGATGCCAGGAATGGAAAGCCGGGTATGCTACCGGCAATAAAATACTGTGATAAGACATAAACCAGGATGACAATGCCGAAAATGGTAAATATAAATCCGATATAGTTGGTCATCCTCAAAGGGACGGTGCTGAAACCGGTGAGGATCAACATAGCCTGAGCTACCAACCGGCTAAAATTGTAATTTGACTCGCCTTCTTTTCGGGGCGCCTCGTCAACGGGCACAGTGGTAAACCGGGTTGTTCCCCAGGAGAGCAGCACATCCAGGATGACAGTCGGGCTTTGAAATTGATCGGAAGCCCGGCGCAAGTCGGTGCGGAAAGCGCGGAATGCCCCGATATCGCGAATTGTGGGGATACCCATCACCATGGCAAGTATCCGTTTGGTCAAACGTGAAAAAGCATTTCGCCACCACGAATGAGGAAGTTTTGTCGGTATGCCATAAACCACATCGTACCCTTCCGCGAGGGGCTGCAATAATTTCTTGATCTCTCTGGGAGGATGCTGAAGGTCATCATCCATGGTGACGATAGTGTCAAACGAAGCAAGCCGCATTCCACAAACCAGCGCGTTGTGTTGACCGTAGTTGCGCATCATATTAACGCCCCTAACCCACGATTTCTCCGCGCAGATATCCTGGATCACATTCCAACTGGTATCACGGGATCCGTCATTAATAAAAATGACTTCATATTTTTCGGCTAAACCGGGCAATTCAATCGCAAGTTCGGCAACCAAATCTCGTAAGGTTGATTCGCTGTTATAAACAGGAACTACCACAGAAATGCCGGTATCTAGAGTCATCTTATTTATCCTTGGCCGCGGTATCTACGCACTTGATATAACTCCTGGCGTATTTTACCGATGCTTTGCCTTCGTCATCTTGAGGCTGCTCCGCGATCCGGTCCCATATCTTGCATAAGGCGGGTTGAATGGCCGGATTTGTAGCATATGCGTTTTCGGTAAGTTCAGCCGCCCGATTCCAATTTTTCACTCGGCCGAACACTTCAATAAACAAGGGCCAGTCGGTAGGAGTATTGGGGAGAAGTTTTTTGTCAAGCGCTTCCGTTCCCAGCCGCGCGGCTTCCTCCCAATTGCCTATCTGGCGGGCAAGGTCTGCCTTCTGGTAATAATAACACCAACCGTGCGGCGGTTCCGGGTGATACTGTGGAGCCGGGACCGCGGGATTCTCGGGGTTTGTCACGATCCGTGACAGATCGGAGATCGGAATAGCCGGTTCCATTTTGTAGGGTAGCCCCGGTATGGTTTCGGCGTTTGTAAAGACAGTATCCATTACCTTCAGGCAGCCCCCCGGTTCCAGGTACAGAGCCACAGAATCTGATGTGTTGCCGTTAAAGGTTAACGCGCGGTACGTTTGTTCAACTGGAGTATCAGGTTGAGCGGTAGGGAGGCTGTTCTTAAGGCGGACAGTTAAATAGTTAAGCATATAAGGCATTTCGCGCCCTTCAAATTCAGGCGCGTACATCCAGTTAATAGGGGCGGTCAGTGAATTGTCACTGTAGTATTTGAAAGGAAACTCATGGGTAAGTAGCAAAGTATTGGGTTTCAATCCGGGGACTCGCCAGCTCAACTGCCAGAAGAAATCACGCGAGGCTTCCCATTCGCGGCGGAAGGTGTTGGCATTATAGAATTGCCAGCCAGCCGCCAGACTGACCAATATACCGGTGAGGATGATCTTCTGGCGAGGCGTGCGAATGAATACTTCAAGTAGTCCAACCAGCAACAAAACGGATCCCGGCATCAGAGCCAGTGTGAACCGGTTCCACGGGAAGACGAGCGTCAATGGAAGGTTGGCGATCCAAAAAGGAATTCCACCCACCAATAAAGCCAGAACACCCAGAAGCACCGCCTGCCACCCCCATTTTTGAGGCTGCTGAATCTCTTCTTCGGTCTCGCCCGACGAAAACTGGATTTTCGTCAGGAAAATAATAGAGAACAGGAACATAGCTACCACAGCTAGCCAGTAAAGGCGGGTCGTCAGGATTTGAAATTCAAGAGCATTGGGCGGTGAAAAGACCTGATTCCACGCGAGCCAACCGCCAACCACAAAATTCGAACCCAGGGTTTTCAGGAGATCAATGATAGTGGCATGGGGTGTAGATGCGAGTGATTCCATGGCGGAAATCTGGTATGTGTTCGACTGGAAGAAAAATGCCCGCCAAATAGAAAATCCAGCCAGAACAGCCAGGTAAGGCAGCCAGTGAAGTATAGACTTCTTTAGCCGGGAGGCCAGTCGCAAACCTGCCTCGCCGATGATCCACCAAATTAAAAGCGGACGCAATAATTCCAGTCCAAAAAAGTATTCAGTAGAAAAAAGATTAAAGACCGATAACAATAGAGCAGTAACAGTTGTCGGCCAGAAAGGTGCTCTTTTTCGGAGAGCTGCCATCATCAAGCCAAGTGAAGCAAAAAAAGCGGCAAGGATGATGAATGCTTCACTGTAGATGACAGATATCCACTGTTGACTGAACCCCGGGTAAACCGCAAACATTATCGACGCCCATAGCGCCTGCCTGGGCCGGGAGGGCCATAATAACCGAAGACATGTCCAGAAAGCAAGTGTGGCCAGCCAACGCCATAAAAGGGCGGCAACCTGCCAGACGATCGGATTGGTACCCAACAAAGGCAGATTAACGGAATACAGGAGTGCTAGAAATGGTCTATCGTGTGAGAACACATCCACGAAACCGGATGCCCCAAGAGTCTTTGTGAACCAGATATAAACCCAATCGTCCCAGTAGAATCCCAGGAAGGGGATAAGTATCCCGTATGAAATTACACAGACTATTAGAAGCGCAACGGGTACCAGGCGCTCAGATGTGAGTATTTTTTTCATAAAGTCACTGGTTTAAAACAGGGATAGTAAAAATGGTCGAAATCGAAGTATAGTTTAGTCTTGTCCTTTTATCAAGAAAAGGACGCCCGCCTATTAAGCCATCGGGAAGAAACTGAAAACACCAGCACCGCCATAAGCGAACAACAACATTTTGATAATATTCCCTATTATGGCACCAAGAAGGAATTCCCATACGGGGAGTTTTAGAACACCGGCCGTGAACCCGACAAAATCGAACGCCGGATTAGGAATACTCGCCAGAAGGATTATGATCCAGATGCCATATTTCCGGATCCACCCTTCCACCCGTTCATGCCAGGCCGTTTTATTGACTAATTCGCGGCCGGAAAAACCAACCAGATACCCGCTCATTTCTCCCAGTCCAGCCCCCACACCGGCCGCTAAAGCCACCCAGAGCGGGTTAAAGACCGCACCCATCGCTGTTGTGAACATAATTCCGGGTAGAGGCACAAATACTGTGGCGCTGGATAATAGAGCTACCAGAAAAATGCCGGGGTATCCCAATGAACCGAAATTCTTAATTTGATCACGGTTGTAAATCAAGACTGCCGTAAAAAATATAGCGCCTGCGATGATCGCTATTCGAATCCATCGTTCTTTTTTTTCATTGGTCATACTTGAATAAAAATCAGGGGTTAAGCCTGCTCCGATTTCAACATCATTTCTATCCGGGCGATCACCATATCCAATGCAGCTACATTTAATCCGCCTTCGGGTATGATCACGTCAGCATATCTCTTAGAAGGTTCTACGAATTCCAGGTGCATAGGTCGCACAGTTGTGAGATATTGGGTGACAACCGACTCCATTGTTCGGCCGCGTTCAGCAATATCACGCTGCAGCCGGCGAATAAACCGGATATCCGGATCGGTATCTACAAATATTTTTACATCAAACATATCCCGTAGTGAAGCTTCTGTAAATATCAATATACCTTCCACCAGGATCACACGGCTGGGCTTTACTTCCACAGTTTGTTCCGTACGTGTGTGTGTGGTGAAATCATAAATCGGTAAATAAACGGGTTTCCAATCCCGCAGGTCTTGGATATGCTGCATCATCAATTCCGATTCAAGCGAATCGGGGTGGTCAAAATTGATTTCCTGGCGCCTGATCGGGGGGAGATGGCGAAGGTCTTTATAGTACGCGTCATGCGGAATGTACGCGATGCGCGAGCGTCCCACTTTGTTAAGAATAACGCTGGCAACAGTCGTTTTTCCCGAACCGGTTCCTCCGGCTATTCCAATAACCAACGGTTTTGAGTGTGCAGACATGCGAGAATTATAACCGATGCATCTCGATACAAATTGATGGATAATCATCTTATAATGATGTAGTAGGTGATTTAAGTATTTAATAACCGGAGGCAGGGGTGAAAAAAAACAACCAGCCCGTAGAGAGAACCTCAATGGCAACTGATCAAACCCGGCGCCAGGATTTACTTCATAACAGGGAAATAAAGACTTTATCGAAATTTGATCTTGAGAAACTCGCAGAAGAATTACTCGCTGAGAATAATGATCTACGTGAACAAAACGCCAATCTTCTCTCCCGCGACCGGCGGTTCAAACAAATTTCGCGCAACTCTCCCGATACCATTCTTTTTCAAAATAAAGACCTGGTGTATGTATGGTTTATGAATTCAACCCCTTTGCTCGCGGTTGACCAGCTTATAGGCAAAACAGATCACGATATCCTTACGCCGGATGAAGCCGAAAATTACACAACTATCAAAAAAGATTTACTTAAATCCGGAGACTCCTATTACAAAGAAATAACGCGGATCTATGGTGAATTGACTCGTTATTTCAGTTTACTCTTTCAACCCTGGCGAGATGATGATGGAAATATCATAGGCATTGCCACGTATTTTCGGGAAATCACAGACCAGAAAAAAACGGAGGAAGAATTACAAAAACAACTGGAGGGAGAAAACATCGTCTCCGAAATTACGACCATGTTCATCAACGCGGAGATAGCCCACATTGAAGACAAGATTCCTCAAGCCCTCCAGAAAATGGGCGAGTATCTATTGGCGGAACAGGGTTATTTTCGCTTAATTGATACCCAAACAAACTCCATTCAAAGGGGATTCGAATGGAACAAATCTGGAGAGCCGGCGTTTTCGCAGGAAACCGACGGTTTACCTTTAGGTTTCTTCGCCTGGACTAAAGAACAACTGGGCAAAAACTACCCGATATTTGTACCGGATTCTTTTGATATTCCTGACGAAGCATCTACTGAACGTGATTTTTTGATCAAATCAGGTATCCGTTCCATGGTGATTCTTCCGGTATTTGTCTCTCATGAGTTTAGAGGTTATATCGGGTTTAGTTCCAGTTCCCCACACCCTTTCTGGTCTGAACGTGAAAAAGCACTCCTCGATCTGTTCCAGTCAACGATCATCAGCGTGTTGGAACGCCGCGATCGTGAAAATGCACTAAATGAGAGTCACGAACTGTATCAGACACTGGTTGATTTCACTCCCAACGCAACATTTCTCATTCAAAAAAGCAAAATAGCTTTTGCCAATGAAGCTGGCATCAGGTTACTCGGGCTTGACTCGAGCGAGCATATAAGCGAATTGGATATTAAGTCATTGCTTTCAAAAGTACTATTACAAAAATTACAACATCATGTTGAAGAAGTTAGAAAACAACCCGGTACCACAGCCATCGATGTCACTTTTGTCAATTTAAAAGGCGAAATAGTTGATATTGATTTCAAGGCAATACCATTAAAATTTAAAGGTGATAACGCCTATATGGCAATTGGTGTTGACATAGGCGATCGTAAAAAAAATGAAAGAGAGATCGAGAGTAACCGCCGTTTTCTGAATGAAATCTTGAATATTTCTCCTCTGGCTATATTTGTATATGACCGGGAAAACGAAGAGATAGCGTACTTCAATCCGGCTACATGTAGCCTGTTTGGAAGAACTCCTGAACAATTAAAAACAATGGATCGCTATCAGATTATGCAGATGGTACATCCGGAAGATCAATCAAAAGCGATTGAACAACAGGTTAAACTTTCGGATTTACCCGTTGGTGATGTCGTAGAAGGTGAATACCGGTGGATCAAGCTGGATGGGACAACGCAATGGCTGCACATGTACCAGACCGCGCTTAGCCGGTCGGCAAATGGATCAACGCTTCAAAGCCTAACCATCGTGCAAGATATTACCGACATAGTGCGCACATCCAAAGAATTGCGGCAGAGTGAAGAGGATTTCCGGAATCTGGTTGATAACATTCCCGGTACCGTTTTTCGGTCTTATTTTGACCAGCATTTTAAAACGGTGTTTTTATCCGATTATTTTGAAAAAATGACTGGTTATGAAAAAAGCCTTTTGCTGGGTGGATTTTTAGATTGGCTCGATATCGTCCACCCGGAAGACCATGAAAAAATTACTACCACCATTCTTTCCGCTGCTCAAACCAGAACATCCTTTGAGGTTGAGTTCCGGTTGAAAAAAGCAGACGGGAACTACATCTGGGTGGTCGATTCAGGCCGAGTAACAATAGATGAAAAAGGCACCCCGTTATACATTAATGGAATTGTCACCGATATCACCGCACGTAAACAAGATTTTGAGGCAATGCGGCAGCTTTCGCAAGATAATTTACGCCTGTTGGCTCAAGCCAGGCGTGATGCTGAGACAAAAACATTGTTATTGAATGAAGTCAATCACCGGGTTAAGAACAATATCGCGTCCATAATCGGTTTGCTGGAAATGGAAACAGAGCGGGAGATCAAATCCCCGGTAGACTATCAATCGGCATTGACGGATCTTCGCAACCGAATCAGCGGACTGGCTGCCGTGCATGATATTCTTTCATCCAATCAATGGTCACCTGTTCAGTTGGATCATTTTGTGCGAAAGATCATAGAAAACGCCGCCTCATCGTCTCCACTCGGGCGAAAGGTGAACATCGAGATTTTCGTGCAAGATAAGAATCTGTGGATCAACGCCCGTCAGGCGACTGCCCTGGCTCTGATCCTCAACGAACTGACAACCAACGCGGTTCGTCACGCGTTTCCGGCTAAAGAAAAAGGGACGATCACCGTTACTATACGTAAAGAGGAAAAGAATTCGAACCGGGTCCGCCTTTGTTTTGCGGATGATGGTCCGGGTTGGCCGCAGGAGATCCTGGATGGCCCTGGCGGGAATGTAGGGATGCAGGTTATGCGGTTGAGCGTTGTCAGCCCGTTGAACGGGGAGATCAAGTTTGAAAACCACAATGGCGCCACGGCCATTGTCACATTCAATCTGGCTCCGCAGCGGGAGTTGATCAATTCTGCGGGGTAATACTTTGAGCCACCGATGGGAATCGGACCCATGACCTGGCGTTTACGAAACGTCTGCTCTACCATCTGAGCTACGGTGGCGTGGCAGTGATTATACCAAACCAATCCCAGAAAATACAATACAATTGAGACATATGAATATCGCAATGTTGTCTTATCACACCTGCCCCCTCGCCACCCTGGGGGGTAAAGACACCGGCGGAATGAACGTCTATGTCCGGGAACTCACAAGTCACCTTGGCAGGGCCGGTGTTCATGTGGATGTCTTTACCCGCTCGCAGGATGAGCATATTCCGCATGTACTCCACGACCTGGGTTATGGCAACCGGGTGGTGCATATTCCTTCAGGACCTGAAGTTCCCCTTCCAAAACAGCAGCTATCCACTTACATTCCGGTGTTTACCGAAGGTATCCTCAAATTCGCGGCTGAACGCGGTTTTCATTATGACCTTGTTCACAGCCACTACTGGATGTCCGGTCTTTCGGCTTTATCATTGCGCGACCATTGGCAGAGCCCGGTGATCAATATGTTCCATACCCTGGGGCTGATGAAGAACCGCATCGCCCGCAGTGAATCAGAGATTGAAGGTGACTACCGGATAGATGGCGAACATAAAGTCATTCGCGAGGCGAACCGGTTGGTGGCGGCTACTCTGGCAGAACGCGCGCAACTTGAGCGCCTGTACCACGCGCAGGCTGCGAGAATTCGGGTTATCCCACCCGGGGTTGACCTATCACGGTTTTATCCCATTTCAAAAGACGAAGCTAAAGATGTAGTAGGTATACCCCATGAACAGCGGATGATCTTGTTTGTAGGGAGAATTGAGCCTCTTAAAGGATTGGAGACTTTGCTTCGGGCGCTGGCGGTATTACGGAAATCAGCCACCGGATCGTGCTGCCCAATGTACCTGGTGGTCATAGGCGGTGAACCGGATGTTTCACCCGATGAAATGAACGCTGAAATGGCCCGTTTGCTAGCCATGCGTGATGAGCTTGACCTGCAAAAAATGGTGATCTTCCTCGGGAAAAAAGCCCAGGACACCCTTCCTTATTACTATTCGGCTGCTGAGACGGTGGTTGTGCCATCATTTTATGAGTCATTTGGCATGGTAGCTCTTGAAGCTATGGCCTGTGGAACACCCGTTGTAGCTTCGCAGGTGGGCGGCCTGGCATTTCTTGTTCAGGATGGCGTAACCGGTTATGTGGTACCGGATGGCGATGCCGAAGCCTTAAGCCAACGGTTGTTGACGCTCTACCATGACCGTACATTACGAGACCGTCTGGGCGAACAGGCCGCGGCGGCAGCCCGATCTTACGATTGGGACATCATTACCCGCGAGATCATCAAAATGTATGATGAAACGTTATCTCACCCGGTGTTGGAATCCAGCGGTGAACACCTGGAAACCTTATAGACCACCTTTCCTGTTTTTGACCTCATCCAGGTCAAACCCGCGAACGAGTATTTGTTTACCAAACCGTTCGCGCAACTCATCAACAGAACGCAGCAGCCGCACTTCGCGGTCATCTTTTTTTTCTAACAGGTTTAATTGAATCGCCTCCTGGGTGAACTGCGCCGATCCAACGCCGATCAAACGCACCTTTTTTCCTTCACACCAGATTTTGTGGAACAGATCTATTGCAGCCGCCGTAATTACTGAATCCCGGTCTGTAGGACGGGGGAGAGCCATCTGCCGGGTATGAGTTTCAAAATTAGCCCAGCGGATCTTAATCCGGATTGTTTTGGCCATAAGAGCCTGTTTACGCAACTGGCTTCCCACATTCGCTGAAAGCCGCCGGATTGTTTTCAGCAGGTATTCTTCGTCAGAGGTATCCTTGTCGAATGTTGTTTCCTGACTGATGGATTTTGCCTCATGTTCCACCTGGATTTCCCTGGTGTCAATCCCTTTTGCCCGTTCCAACAGGTCTCGCCCGCTCTGGCCGAATAACCTGGACAACTCGTCTTCCGATCTCGTTGCCAGATCTCCAATTGTGTGAATGTGTAGCGCAGTCAACCGTTCGGCCGTTTTTGGTCCCACACCCCATAACGCGTCAATGGGCAGCGTTGCAAGAAACGTAGCTTCCGTACCAGGCTCCACAATGGTTATGGCATTGGGCGGAGTGGGTTCTTTATGAAGGTGTTTGCCATAATCATTGGCAATTTTTGCCACCAGCATATTCGCGGCGCCACCAATGGAACAGGGAAGCTGTGTTTCCCGGTTTATCCGTGATTGTAGGCTTCGGGCAATCTGCAATGGGGTTTCTGGCAGATCGCTCACATCAAGGAAAGCCTCATCAATGGATAGTGTTTCAAGGAGAGGAGAAAAGTCACTCACAATTTGCATGACCTTTTTCGACATTTCTTCATATCCGGAATGGAAGGAGGATACAAGGATCAACCCCGGGCAAAGCTTAAGAGCCCGACCTGTGGGCAAGGCTGAATGGACCCCAAACTTGCGCGCGGCATAGGAGGCGGTTGAAATCACCCCTCGGCTTTCCGGTTGACCGCCAACCGCGAAAGCCTTCCCTTTCAATGAAGGATCGCGTAGTTCCTCCACGGAACAAAAGAAAGCGTCCAGGTCCATATGGAGAATCTTCCGCACCTTCATAAACCCATCCTGCTCACAACTCAGAAAGGAAATAGTCCATCTCTTCAATGCCCGGGTTTGGAAGCGGATCGATCCCATAGGCAATAGCCAGATAGTAACTGACATAAAGGCCATATATGATCGCGTTCCAGATAGACTTCAATGGACTATTCCCTGAGGGAGCATAGTAATCAGTATTAAATCCTTCCACCATAAACAGCTCGCGCAATTTTCCAGAAGCGGCAAGGTACACCGGTTCGTCGAATGGAGTTTCCAGGAAGATGGTCATCATCTGAGATAATTGCGCTTCCGGAGAGCACATCCCTCCAATCGTTAAACGGCTGGCAATGTTGATCTCTTCCACCTGAACCCAGGCTTTCGCATTTTCATTTATTTGTGCTTTCCAGAGATGTGCTACATCGACCATTGCTCCGGAAGCGAACAGGGTGACCAGCCGGTTCATAAACTGTCCTGCCAGTCGTTTTGCCGGGTTTGATGTTATCGGGATGGAAATTTCAATCTGATCTCTGGTTCTCTTAAGTTCAATAATAAGGTCAGCGATTTCTTCTTCCCGCGCCAATCCCATAGATGCCAGGATACCCAGAGGAATAAAAAAGGAATATGAGAAAAGAAGTCGAGCAGGTCCGGAATAGATCAGGGGGAGATAGGAATAACCGGATTTATCTGCAGTCTCCTGGATTTGACCGGCTGGTGAAATAACAATGAGATTACAGCTTTTTCCGGAACACTGAGATAGCAATAGATTAATTTCAGGTTCATTACCGGTCACACTAATAACAACGATCAATGTTTGTTTGTCACAAGCCCACTCCGGCAATTTGACTCCATCGTTAACCGAAACCGGGATGGAGGAAGTCATATTTATATATGAAGCTAACAAACGCGAGGTTATAAGTGAACTACCTGAACCGCATAATATGATCCTGGAGATATTCACTGCGTCTCTCTGTTTATATGCGCGGCCTGCCTGCCAGGCTGTGAAGATGTCTTCCGGGATATTTCGAATAAACTGGATCAAGCTGGAAGAATCGATAGAATTTATTGAAGTAAGGTCGTCAAGATTCATAATACCTCGTGTTTATAGAAATATTGTACCATATAGAAGTTGGTTTTCCCCCGGTAGGGGTATTGCCCTATGTTGTACAATATTAATATCCATTATGTTCTGCTTATCAGCAGAACCATTTTATTCAAAAAGCCTACCAATTGATCGTTTAAAGCTACCGGCAATAGACACCATAGCTACGCCAACGCTTTCTCCGTAGTTTCATTTTTTTCATAAACCACAATCACTTTTCTCTGAGAAACAATCGTTGATACGACCACGATCTTTGTTGGTGGGCTATACGCATCACCCGAAAAGACAGGTACTTCAATAATCACGTCCAGAGAGCCTGTACATTAAAAATCAACACCGACCTGCATGAAAACCGGGATTCATCATGGTTTTTCATTAATGACCGGGCAGATAAACCAGAACCACGAACCTGGAGGTTTGAAATGGAAAAAACGGATACTGTCATCCTTCCAGAACTTTCGATGTTCTTAAACACCCTGCATTTCCAGATGGGAAACAGCCGGTCTGCCTTGTTACCCTGCCTACATGCGGCACAGGACTTTGAGGGGTTCATTTCCGATGATGCTATCCGTGACATCAGCCAGAGTCTTGAAATTCCAGCCAATGAGATCGAAGAAGTCTTAGAATTCTATACTCACTTTCGAAGGAAACCGGCAAACAAAACAGTTCTTCATGTATGCAATGATCCTGCATGCAAAATGGCCGGTATTGATACGGTTTTTCATACCATACGGCATCTATCCAATCCGGATAATGCAGGGGACGAGATGGTCGTAGAAAAGGCTCCCTGCCTGAGGTTGTGTTGCCACACCCCAACTGTCAACATTCAAGATGACCTCCTTCGGATACCGCTTCGCCATGAGACAACAAAACTGATCGGAATAAACCCGAATCATTCAAAAACCCAGATACTGGGAATAAATAGAATCATCACAAAAAATTGCGGAAAGAACCGCACCTGTTCGCTTATGGAATACTGGAGTAAAGACGGTTACCAGGCATTGAAGACCGTGCTTACCACGCCCCGCGAGAAGGTCATCGATGAAATAAAAGCCTCGTCACTAACAGGCCGGGGAGGAGACGCATTCCTGACTGGAATAAAATGGGAGAAAGCGGTCACCTCAGGTCACAAGACCCGGTTTGTCATTTGCAACGCGGCAGAAGCAGACCCTACGTCATTTAAAGATCGGGTTCTTCTTGAAGATGATCCCCACAGTATCCTGGAAGGTATGATCATTACTGGTTATGTATTGCAGGCTTCTAAAGGATTTATCTACTTAAATGGAGACTATGATTATGCCGGGCAGATGGTTTCCAATGCCATAATGGATGCGCGTGAGGCAGGACTCCTGGGCACGAATATTATGGGATCAAAATATTCCTTTGACATTGAAGTCCGCAGGGGTGCCGGCCGCTACACCAGCGGTGAAGAGACCGCGCTTCTGGAGTCACTTGAAGGTAAATGCGCCTATCCCCGCGGGAAACCTCCATTCCCTACATCGTCCGGTTTGTTTGGCAAGCCAACGATTATAAATAACGTAGAAACATTCTGTTGCATTCCGAAAATTCTTCGTATGGGCGCGATGGAATACCGCAAGTTTGGAACTGACACATCAAAAGGAACATTTCTTATTTCAGTAACCGGAGATGTCGTCAACCCCGGGCTTGTAGAAATTCCCTTCGGGATAACATTCCGGGACGTGATGGATGGTCTGTGCGGTGGGATACCCGATCCACATACTCTACAAGCCTTTCTCATAGGTGGTGTCAGTGGAAAATTTCTGACCAGTGATGATCTGGATATGCCTATCTCCATGGATATACTAACCCGTTCCGGTCTTTCACTCGGGCCTGGTTCAATCGTTGTTTTGAATGAAACAAGAAAAATAAAGCAAATTCTCGCCCGGATCAGTCAGTTTTTTGCCGCCGAATGCTGCGGAAAATGCCCGTCATGCGCCGATGGCACGTTGTTTCAAATGAACCTGTTTAATAGACCCGGTATTGGAAAAATCAAAAAAGAAGAAATTCGGACACTTAACAATTTTAATGAACTCATGCAAAAGAGGACGATTTGCCGAATGGGTAAAACAGCCTTGAATGCCACATTCTCTGCCTTAAAAACCTGGCCTGATTTATTGACTTGAACCAATAGTAATTAACAAAGCGGCAGACGTCTGACCGTCTGCCGCTTATTGTTATTACACTCTAATCCGGCCTGGTTGAGATTAGTGCCGGAAGTAATAAATACAGAATTACTGGTTGGCTTTATCGAGTTTCTTTACGAGATCCAGAAATTCATTCCATTCTTCGGTGAAAAAGTGAAGTGTCACGTTATTCAAATCCAGATGGAAGGTGCTTTCTCCATCGGGCTCTTCTGCTTTCCAGGCCATGTAATTCTCTGTTTCACCCAACGTCTTAACCATAGGTTCTGAGTCTGACATATTATTCTCCTTTGAACTAATTTTTCAACGGCTTCCAAACATCATCGCCTTCCAACGAAAGCAGATCAAACGATTTGGTGTTGAAATTGAAAATACAATTATAGTATCCTCTTACCATAATTCCAGAGGAATTTGGCCCGTCTACATTTCCGGTTACCTGATAGCGGCCCTTGCCTAGAGTAACCACTTTTTGACCGGAAAATTTCGCGCGGGCGCCATCACGCATGGAAGCTTTAACTACTTCTTCACAACGCACTATGGCTTTTGTGTTTTCGGAGCCTTCTGAACTGGACTTAATGGTATCGGGAACATACTCCTGAAGGAATATAACGGCTGCTGTGGTTAGTCCAATTACCGCGATGATTACAAGAAATATTACCAGAGGAGACAGTTTATTCATTGTGATTTTCCTGTTCTTTATTTGAAGGCTGGTCGAGGTTCTTTTTATTTAGAATAATATTTAGCCTGGATAAAATGCCTTTCACGAACGAACCAACCGCAGATAAAAAATTGCCTGTCTCCTTTTTATGCGGCTCAAAGTCAACTCCTTCCCAGGGATCTTTGTCAAACAATTTTCGCAGCACATAACGAAAGAACAACTGGATAGTCGCCAGCACTGGCGCGGCAAGGATCATACCGGCTACTCCGAGCAAATTCGCTCCAATCAGTGCTGCTACAAGAATGGCCGCCGGGTGTACTGAAAGCGCGTCAGCCATTACCCTCGTAGAAACAAAGTTATCGATAAATACGTCGGTTAACCAGGCTAATCCCATAATGAAAATTGCGTATGTCAATGGACTCATGCCGAATAACGTGGTGCCCTGGAAAAATGCGACTAATCCATAAGTAGTCCAGGCAATCAATGGACCAATATAAGGCAGAAAGCGCGTCAAACCTGCGATGATCGCAAGGCCAAAAAAGTACCGCAGACCCACAGCTCCAAACAGGATGGAATATACGAATATGACAAAAACAATGATCAGGAATTGTCCCCTGAGAAACGCGTTCCAAACTTTACTAAGCAATATTCCGATTTTCTCAAAATCTTCCTGATAACCTGGAACTTCAAAGTGAAAAATTCTACCCGGTTCTCCACCTGTCTCCGCCAGTATGAAATAAGCCATCATCATCACAAACAACATCCACCCGATGGTAGTGGCAGTGCCTGACGCGATTTGGCCGAGAATATTCCCCAGATTCCCCAATGCCGGCTGAACAGCTGATGTGATCTGACTGCTTATGGCTTCGAGGTTAACCCGATACAGTTCGAACTTAAATGGACCAATGGAGAGCGGAGTATTGAGAAAATTCTGGATCGAAGCAGGAAGATCAACAATAGCTTTTTCCAGAAAAACGATCAAGCTTTGTCCCTGGTCTACAATGGCTAATCCGCCCCAGGTTAGAAGGCCAAGTATGATCAGTAATAAGACCAGAAAGCACAATGTAACCGAAAGCCTCCAGTTCATCTTCAATTTTCGCATCAGCCAATTGGAGGGCGGGTACATCAAATACGTCAGAATAAATGTGATCAGAAGAGGCGCCAGTAACGTTTGAAAGCGGTTAAAGAGATATCCAATGATTGCAAGAAAGGATAGTCCTACGATCAATTTTGTTGTGTTGCTCCACCGGGGAGAAAATGTCGGTTGCATACTCATATTCTACGTTCTTTTTTCTTTAAGAAATAGCCGGCCGGAATAATTCGAAATTCCGGCCGGATTGTAAGAGAAGTCCAGAAGAAATGTTTATTATTAGGGAACAGCGCAACCCGGGAATAAGAACGGCGCCACACTGCAATACAAGTTTTGTGAATCAATGTAGAACATAACTGCCGCGCATCCACAAATTAACAGTGCGAATACAATTAAAATGATGATCAGAACTGATTTGGGTTTCTTCTTTTGAGCTGCCTGAGGAGGAGCCGCCTCAAAATCATTACGTGCCAGGGGAACCTGTGGTGAAATATACCCGCGGTCTCCCGGTTTCTGTCCGGCAGATTGGTCAGCCGCTGAAGCCGCTCTGGGAGGATGAACAGTTGATGGCGCGGCGGCAAATGTTGACATAACAGTGGCATTCGGGTCTTCTTCCGTCCGCTCGTATGAAACAATGCTGGTCTCGCCAAATGTGATCTGCTCTCCGGCCCTCAACAAATGCGGTCCAGATAACCGTGCTCCATTAATAAACGTACCATTTGTTGATCCCAGGTCTTCCACTACATACTGGTCGCCTTCTGAGTACAGGCGTGCGTGCCGTCGAGAAACCTTTTCATCACTGATAACCAGGTCATTGGTCACATCACGCCCGACATGCAACTCTGATTTGTCGAGTGGAAGCACCTTGCCAGCGCCAGCACCTGAACGAATTACCAGCTGGTAGGTTGCGCTCATCTTTTCCTCCTGATCTCTTTAGTCATTCTTAGTGTAGACACAATTTTTCAGACTGTCAAATTGAACGTTGCAAGTATTAAACCAGCTTATTCGTTATATCTTTTCAATTATTATCGCATTTATTGTATTAAGTGTGCAAGGGCAGAAATAGGATCTCTGCCCTTGCCTCTTTTTATCTCTTCTTCTCGTACCGGTTTTCAATGTTCCGGTTAAGTACCAGACCTAAATACCTAGATAGGCTGATTTTACCTGCGGATTGTTCTTGATATCTTTTGCATCACCTTCCAGAACAATACGGCCGGTTTCCAATACATAAGCGCGATTGGAAATCGATAATGCCATAAGCGCGTTCTGTTCCACCAGAAGGATACTGGTCCCCTGTGAATTGATCTCTTTAATAATATTGAAGATCTCTTCCACCAGAATCGGGCTCAAACCCATGGAGGGTTCGTCCAGAAGGATCAGTGATGGTTTTGACATCATGCCACGGCCGGTGGCAAGCATTTGCTGTTCGCCTCCCGATAATGTTCCGCCTAACTGATTCAAACGTTCTTTCAAGCGCGGGAAACTCTGGAAAACACGTTCCTGAGTTTTCTGAATCTCAGCGGGATCGTCCCGGGTATAGGCGCCCATATCCAGGTTTTCCTGAACAGTGAGTGGGGCGAAAATTTTACGGCCTTCCGGAACATGGCTGATTCCCCGGCGAACAATCTGTTCAGCGGGTGTTGTAGTGATATCTTCACCCTTG
This sequence comes from uncultured Leptolinea sp., assembly GCA_964420535.1. GTDB lineage: Bacteria > Chloroflexota > Anaerolineae > Anaerolineales > Anaerolineaceae > Leptolinea. Next base: position 20,257 of record CAYQTY010000015.1, read on the forward strand.
AAATGAATGCTGCCGGTACGTGGACGGAGAATTCCGGAGATCGTGCGCAATGTGGTTGATTTTCCAGCACCATTCGCGCCAATTAGGGATACGATCTCCCCTTCTTCAATATGGAAAGAGATTCCCTGCAGGGCATTGATGGCACCGTAATACACATGGAGGTTGTTAACTTCAAGAAACATTTGCAGCTCCCTTGCCCAGATACGCTTCAATTACTTTGGCGTTATTCTGAATTTCAACAGGAGTTCCACGGGCGATCACTTCGCCAAAATCTAGAACTGTGATTTTTTCGCAAATATCCATCACCAAACGCATCTGGTGTTCGATCAGCAGGATTGTCAGATTAAATTCTTCCCGGATGAAGTGGATCAAGTCCATTAATTCGGTGATCTCTTTCGGGTTCATACCGGCAGCCGGTTCGTCCAACAGTAGAAGATGCGGATTACACGCCAGGGCGCGGGCAATTTCCAAACGCCGTTGTTGACCGTACGGCAAATTCTTCGCAATTTCGTTCTCGAATTTATTCAAGTGGAAAATTGACAGGAAGTCTTGAGCTCTTTCAGTGAGTTCGGTTTCTTTTTTGAAGAATTTCTTATTTCTGAAAACTCCATCTGCCAGGTTGTATCCCGAGTGGAAGTCGTACGCGATACGAACATTGTCCAGAACTGTCAGATTGGAAAACAGGCGGATATTCTGGAATGTACGGCCAATTCCCATGCGGGTGATTTCAAACGGCTGAAGGCCGGTAATGGATGTGCCTTCAAATTTGATCTCGCCGCGTGAAGGGAAATACAGACCGGTGATCATGTTGAATGCCGTCGTTTTTCCGGCACCGTTGGGACCGATCAATCCGACCAATTCGCCTTTCTGAATGGTCATATTGAAATCGCTGACAGCACGCAGACCGCCAAAGATTTTTGCCAGTCCGGTAACTTCAAGAACGGGTGTGGAGGGGTTTGTGGTAGTCATTGGTCATTCCTCCTTTCAGGCTTTCGCCGGTTCCTTGGTTTCTTCCGCTTTTTCCCGTGGTTTCACAAATGGAGCTTTCAAGAACCCCCATTCCACAGTTCCAAGCAAACCCTGAGGCCGGATAAGCATCAGGAGAAGCAGCACAATTGGATACAAAACGAAACGCCAGGTTGGCGCGTCCGGTCCCATTTGACCGAGCAAAACCCGCAGCAAGCCTTCCAGGAAGAAGATCCAGCCGAAGGACGCGGCGATGGTACCGGTCATACTTCCGAGACCGCCAAACACCACGATGATCAGCGGGTTGAAACCAGCCAGGAAGTCAAAGGTACCGGGGCTCAAGAAACCAATATAGTGGGCGTAAACACCGCCGCCAATACCGGCAAAAAAGCTGCCGATCACAAAAGCTAGCAGTTTATTACTGGCGATATCAATACCCATGGCTTTAGACGCCGTTTCATCTTCACGCACAGCCAGAATAGTGCGG
>CAYQTY010000016.1:0-21065 GCA_964420535.1 uncultured Leptolinea sp.
TTCTCTTCTTCTTCTCCTCCTTATGTACGTGCCGGGGTCGGCGTCCCCGGCACGTACCGATTCTATCACTCGTTACTGCCCATCCGATAATGATTATGATACACTTTGAACGCATTTTGGGTGTGTGAGATAACTTTTTTCTGGAGGATATCCATGACAGACAAGCGTCCGGTTTTTCCGATTGACATTGCCGGTGTACACCGCGACCTCCCCTTGTTCGAGGTCAAACCCGGTTTACGTATTGCTATTCTGAACATTCTGGGTGACACCGAACTTGTGCAGGCCTGCGCCAAAGAACTGGCGAAGAAATTGGTCAGCACGGATTATGACATTTTGGTGACCGCGGAATCAAAAAGCATTCCGCTCGCCTATTCTCTTTCGATCGAAACCGGCAAAACGTATGTAGTTTTGCGCAAGAGCTACAAACCCTACATGGGCAAAGCGCTCTCGGCCGAAACCCTTTCCATCACCACCGGCCAGCCACAGACCCTTTACCTGGATGAAAAAGATCTGCATCTGCTCGAGGGGAAATCGGTGGTACTGGTTGACGATGTGATCAGCACCGGCTCCACGCTGCAGGGCATGCGTCTGTTAATGGACAAAGCCAACTCGAAGATTGCCGCTGAAGCGGCCATCCTAACCGAAGGCGAGCGCGCCAAGTGGAACCAGATCGTCTCTCTCGGTCACCTGCCGGTTTTCACTGACTGACCATTATCATTCAAACTAAAAGACCTCATTCGGAACTGGATGGGGTCTTTTCATTTTCGGACAATAGTCTCGTATGCTCCTCTGCGTAACGGTCAGCCAGCTTCTTCTTACGCGGGTGGTCCATCGCCTTTAGTGCCCGTTCACGTTTGAGGGCAGCCGATACACTTTCCACTTCTTCAATATAGATCAATTTAACCGGCCGGCGCATGCTGGTGTACCGCGCACCCCGGCCGGCATTATGGGTCTTTTCGCGCCGCGCGGGATCAGTACTCCAACCGGTGTAAAACGTGCCATCCGCGCATTCCACGATATAGCAAAAATACGCCATACGGGTATGTCACGCCTTCTTTTTTGGCAGGTTCATTCCGAACAGCTTCTTCCACAGGCTGACTTTTTCTTTCACGTCACGCATCTGATCTGACGACCAGTCTCCGCTTGTCCGCCGGTGAGACCATTTCTGTAAAGTCTCCAGAAATGCGTCGTGGTTTTTCTCAAGCTTTTCCGCGTCACACGCGCGCAGTTCATCCTGAAAATCTTCGATCGCGGTTTTCACCAGATCAAGCTGTTGGATCAGGTTATCTTTGTGAGCCAGTAACTCACCTGCCGTCATTTTGCCAGTGGGAAAATCGCCGGTGGATTGATATACCTTCCAGAAAGCAGGTCCGGTTATCTTTTGGGCTTCTTTCCATCCCGTTCGCCCCAATGCACCGCGAAGGTAGATCAGTTGAAGAGCGCGGGGAAGCAAGTCTACCTGGGTGAGAAGGCCGTCAGCCTCCATCGGGTCGGCAAACATTACAGCCGCGCCCATATATGCGGCGAATTCTTCCACCTGCAGAATGGCACTTTCATCAGTACCGGCGGGAGATGAGACGATTACAACACCGCTTTTGAAGAGGTCGGCACTGCATTCGGATGTTTCGAAGAAATTTCCACTGATCGCAGGAGACGCGTTGACCAGTCTCCGTTTTTCCGGGAATCCACTATTGGCCCAATCGCAAACCGCGCGGTGGACGGGCGCCGTATTGACGAGCAATGCGCCTTCCTTCAGACTGCGCGTGCATTCATCCAACCAGTCGACGGTTACACCAGCGGGCAGGTTCAGTATCACTACATCGGCGTTTTCAATGGCTGAATGCAGGTTGCCATCCGCCTTATCAATTGCGCCTTTTTTTTGCGCTTCGCCCACCCAGGTGGGTTCCAGGTCAAAGCCGGTGATCTCCACCGGGTCTGTTGTTTTCTTCAACGCCAACCCGAGAGAGCGGCCAATCCGGTCAAGTCCGACAATCGCGATGGAAGTTTTCATTAGCCCAGTCCTGTGAACAGCGTGAACAATCCGTTGACAGCCGGTGACATGACCCAGCTGATGATGTCAATCCCAATATAAGGAAGCGCGAAGATGAGGATTAGAAGTATGGCCGGACTGTATGGACGGATACGGTCATACACAGCCTGCGCGGATGGCGGGAGGAAAAAGTCAAGCACTTTCTCGCCATCCAGCGGCGCCACCGGGATCAGATTAAAGACCATCAGGGCGATGTTGATCCAGATGAATTCCACCCAGAAAATCCCGAGAAGACGAAGTCCGTTAGCCTGCAAACCGAAGAGGTCCACCAGCCCAATTCTTAGGGGAATAGCCGCCAGGAACGCCATCAATAGATTCGAGAGCGGGCCGGCCAGCGACACCCACATCATGGCGGATCTGGATTGTTGTTTCAGCGTGTACGGGTTGACCGGAACCGGTTTGGCCCAGCCAAAACCGGCGATCAGCAGCATCAACGAACCCATAACGTCAAGATGGACGAGAGGATTTAGCGTCAGGCGTCCATTCAGGCGCGGGGTTTCGTCACCATACGCGTTGGCTACAAAGGCATGAGAAAATTCATGAATGGTGAAGGCGATCACCAGGATGATCGCGCGTGAGATAAGGGTTAAGGGATCTAGATTTAACATAAACGGTTGAAAAATTATAACATGCAGGGTAGAGTATAATTTTCCGCGTGCTACCTGAGTTAAATCTGGAAGATGTTGTCCGGCTGCGAAAACAGCACCCCTGCGGAAGTTTTGAGTGGAAGATCATCCGGCTGGGTGCTGATATCGGGCTGGAATGCTGTACCTGCAAACATAAGATCATTCTTCCCCGCCGTGAACTAGCTCGGCGTTTGAAGAAATTGCTACCGAAAGAACCCAATGCAAATTCGACAACCTGATCAACCTCATATTGTCTTTCTGTTTTCAGATACCGGCGGTGGACATCGAAGCGCGGCGGAAGCCATCATTGAAGCGCTTGAACTGCAATTCCCGGGGCAGACAACATACGAAATGGTCGATCTATTCCGGGAATACGCGCCAGCCCCGTTGAATAAAGCGCCGGAAATATACCCGCCGCTTTCACGCATGCCCGCTGCCTGGGGTTTTTATTACCGGCAGACGAACACGCAGCGCCGCTCACGCAATATCAACAACATCGCCTGGCCATACATCCGCCGGTCGATTTACCGCCTGATGGAAGAACATCCCTGTGACCTGATGGTCAGTGTGCATCCCCTGATGAACACACCCGTTCTGCGCACATTCCGCGACCGTCGCATCCCGTTCATCACGGTGGTGACCGACATGGTCTCCACCCACGCTTTCTGGTTTGACAACCGCGCCGACCTGATCATCGTGCCCACCGAAGGCGCGCGTCAAAACGGGATTGATTTTGGCATTTCGCCTGAAAAAATCCAGGTGATCGGCCTTCCTGTGGCGGATAAGTTCTGCCACGAACAGGAAGCCGCCAATGAAATCCGCAAGAAAATGGGGTGGCCGCTGGATATTCCGGTCATCCTGATGGTTGGCGGCGGAGAGGGCATGGGTCCGCTGGAGAAAACCGCGCATGCCATAAACGATGCCAACCTGGATGTAGCTTTGGTGATCATTGCCGGCCGCAACCGCGAATTAAAGAACCGCCTTGAAAGCCACCTGTGGAACGTCCCCGTATCGGTATACGGTTTTGTACGTACCATGCCTGAATTCATGCAAGCCTCCAACGTTCTGGTGACAAAAGCCGGCCCGGGGACCATCAACGAAGCCTGTATCAGCGGACTGCCTATCATTCTATACAGCAAAATGCCCGGTCAGGAAGATGGCAATGTGGACTTTGTGGTTAATGAAGGCGCCGGCGTATGGGCGCCCGAACCGGAACACGTAGTGGCCACGCTGCAATCGTGGTTGGCCGCGCCTGAACTGCGCTGGCAGGCAGCGGCCAATTGCCGCCGCATTGCCCGTCCGCAGGCCGCGCGCGATATCGCCACGGCGCTTGCCGCGCGGGTGGGTATCACCAGGCCGAAATAGGACGGTTTCAATGCCGATCATGGATTCTCACAACTTTGAATTTTTCAGCCGCAGCCCTGAGCAGACGCGCCGCCTCGGCAGCCGTATCGGCTCGCTGCTCACCCCGGGTGACCTGATCTGCCTGAGCGGAGACCTCGGCGCCGGCAAGACCACTTTCGTGCAGGGCATTGCCCATGGCTGGGAATCAGTGGATAACGTTTCCAGCCCCACCTTTGTTATTGTCAACGAATACCACCGTAAAACCGGTGAGACTCTGTTTCACATGGATGCCTACCGCCTCGAAAATTCTATGGAGGCCTTTGACCTTGACCTGGACCGTATGCTCGAACAGGGGGCGCTGCTGGTGGAATGGGCGGAACGCATCAAAGACGCCCTGCCGGACAATGCCCTGTGGATCAAGATGAGCTGGATGGCGGACGAGCAGCGGGGATTATGGTTCACGGCTACCAGCCCGCGCAGTCAGGCTCTGATGGATGAATTTAAGAAGAAAGTGGTGGGTGCCTGATATGCTTCTGGCTGTGGATACCTCTACCCAGACGCTGGGTATCGCGTTATATGATGAAAACCGGGTACTGGCTGAAAGCATCTGGATCAGCCGTGCCCGCCACACCGTTGAACTCGCCCCGGCCGTTGACCGTTTACTCAAACAAAACGGACTGACCGCGGCAAACCTGACCGGCCTCGCTGTAGCCACCGGCCCCGGCAGCTTTACCAGTCTGCGCGTGGGGCTGGCTTTCATTAAAGGAATAGCCCTCGCGTTGAAGATTCCCGTGGCCGGCATACCGTCATTGGATCCGATGGCAGCCGCCATGCCGCCCTCTGACTTACCCCTGGCCGCCGTTTTACCGGCAGGCCGCACCCGGCTGGCTGTCTGCTGGTATGCCTATGGTGATAAAGGCTGGCAGTTCACCGGTGACATGAAAGTGCAGACGGCGCAGCAACTTTCTGACGATATCCACTCGCCTTCCATTATTATCGGCGAGATGACGGCAGAAGAACGCCAGACCCTCTCTCGTAAATGGAAGAACAGCCAGGTGGGAACCGCTGTACAGGGCTCCCGCCGGCCGGCTATGCTGGCCGAACTGGGCTGGAAGAAACTGGCGGCCGGTCTGGCCGACGACCCGGTCACCCTGGCGCCCATCTACCTGCACATGAACGAGGTCATTCCGTCGTGAACCCCGTGCCGGAAGTCTTCCTTGTGCGTCCCATGACGCTGGATGATCTGCCGCAGGTCTACCGGATAGAACTGGATTCTTTCACACTGCCCTGGCCGTTCAATTCGTACGTCTACGAGTTGACCAAAAGCAGGGTGTCACGCTGTTTTGTAGCAACGACCAATGATGAAAAAGACCGCAAGAAGATCCTGGGGATGATCGTGATCTACCTGATCGAAGACGAAGCCCATGTTGCCACCTTTGCCGTCCACCCGGAATATCGCAGGAAAGGTGTTGGTTGGCGGTTGCTTCTGCACTCGCTGAAAGATACCTGCCAGGAAGGCGCCACGCACGCCTTTCTTGAAGTCCGCTCGGGGAATGAATCCGCGGTAAAATTGTATGAGAAATTCGGGTTTGTTCGGGTGGGGGTGCGCAAGAATTACTATTCCGACAACCACGAAGACGCCATTTTAATGAATCTGGACAACATGACAAAAAGTCATCTGGCTTTCGTAGAATCTCTCTTTTCGGCATCCAAAACTGACGCGTCCTCCGGAGGCAGCCTTGACTCCTGAAGACACTCTGGCCCAACTTGCCCACCAGATCGCCGCTTGCCAGCTTTGCACGTTGTACTCCACGCGTAAATTCGCGGTGCCGGGTGAAGGCCCGGCGGACGCGCAGGTGATGCTGATTGGCGAAGGCCCCGGATTCTACGAGAACGAACAGGGTAAACCTTTTGTTGGTTCCGCCGGCAATTTCCTGAATGAACTGCTGGCCAAAGCCAGCCTGAACCGTGACGACGTCTTCATTACTAACGTGGTCAAATGCCGCCCGCCCGATAACCGCGACCCGATGCCCGAAGAACTGGCCTCCTGCCGAGACTATCTGGAAAACCAGATATCCGCCATCAATCCGAAGATCATTATCACCCTGGGGCGCTTTTCGATGGCGGTGTTCTTCCCGATGGCACGCATCGGCGCGGTACATGGCCAGATCAAGAAAGTGAATGACCGCCTAGTGGTTCCCATGTACCATCCGGCTGCCGCTTTACACCAACCTGCGTTAAAATCAACGGTCGAGCGTGATTTCGCTCATCTGGCTGATACCATCAAGCAAAACGTTGCCGCCCGCCCGGCACAGCCGCCCAAACCGGCTGACCCGGATGACCCGGCCGAATCTGCTACACAATTAAGTTTTTTCTGATAGGACGCAAAATGGACTACAAAAAACAACTGATAGAACGATTTGAGACGAAGACCGCCAAAATCGGTATCCTGGGACTGGGCTATGTCGGCCTGCCGCTGGCTGTGGTATTTGCCGAAGCCGGCTTCACCGTCACCGGGATCGAGCCCATGCAAAGTAAAGTGGACTCGCTTCTCAAGGGGGAGAGTTACGTTCTGGATGTTTCCTCCGAAACCGTGGCCAAACTGATCAAATCGGGGAAATTGATCCCCACCAGTGACTTCTCGGCCATCAAAGAACTGGATGCCGTCAGCATCTGTGTGCCCACCCCGCTGCGCAAAACCGGCGACCCGGACCTTTCCTTTATTGTCAGCGCCACCGACGAGCTCGCCAAGTACGTGCACGCCGGTATGAATCCACCACATACCCCGGCACCACCCGCGAACTGATCCTGCCCCGCCTCAACCAGGAAGCCGGATTGGAAGTGGGCAAGGATGTGTTCCTGGCCTTCTCCCCCGAACGCGTTGACCCCGGCCGCACCGACTTCACCACCATCAACACCCCGAAGGTAATGGGCGGCATCACCCCCGACTGCAGCGCCGTGGCCACCGCGTGGTATGCCGGCGCGCTGCAGAAAGTTGTTCCTGTATCTTCCGCTGAAGTAGCCGAGATGGCCAAGCTGCTGGAGAACACCTTCCGCATGATCAACATCGGTATGGTGAATGAGCTCGCGCTGATCTGCGACCGCCTGGGTATTGACGTCTGGGAAGTGATCGACGCCGCCGCCACCAAACCGTTCGGCTTCATGAAATTCCAGCCCGGCCCCGGCCTGGGCGGTCACTGTATCCCGATCGACCCGCTCTATTTATCCTGGAAACTGAAAGCCCTCAATTACACCGCGCGCTTCATCGAACTGGCTTCCGAGATCAACACCGGTATGCCGCGTTTCGTGGTCAGCAAGGCGCAGGACGCCCTGAACGAACACAAGAAACCCATCAATGGCAGCAATATCCTGGTGCTGGGCGCGGCATACAAGCCCGATATTGACGATCTGCGCGAATCCCCCTCCCTCGATGTGATCCACCTGCTGCAGCAGAAAGGCGCGAAGGTCAGCTACCACGACCCGCGTATCGCCAGTATTAAGCATGACGGCTGGACGATGCAATCGGTGAGCGACCTTCAGAAGGCCGTGCGCAAAGCTGACTGCGTGGTGATCGTCACCAACCACTCGACCTATGATTACAAAGCCATCCTCGCGGATGCCAAACTGATCCTCGATACCCGCAACGCCCTGGGCGATGCCGGTCGGGACAACCCGAAAGTTGTGAGGCTGTAATGGGACGCTATCTTGTAACGGGGGCTGCCGGTTTCATCGCGTCGCGCGTCAGTCAGTTATTGATGGACGACGGTCACAGCGTGGTGGGCGTTGACAACATGAACGACGCCTACGACCCGCGCATGAAAGAATACCGCCTCGCCCGGCTGGTCAAACAGGAACAGTTCGATTTCCTCAAAATGGATATCGCGGACAAGAACGCGGCCTTCAAGTTGATCGACAAAGGCCCGTACGATGCCGTGATCAACCTCGCCGCGCGCGCCGGCGTGCGCCAGTCGGTGGAAAACCCCTGGGTATACGTTGACACCAACGTCACCGGCACGCTGAACATGCTCGAGACGGCCATCCGCTCCGGCACCAAGAAATTCATCCTCGCGTCCACCTCCAGCATCTACGGCAACAACCCGCCCATCCCCACCCCGGAGACGGCCTCCTCGGACCATCCGCTTCAGCCGTATTCCGCCACCAAGAAGGGCGCGGAAGCATTGTGCCACAGCTACCATTACCTGCACAACCTTGACGTGACCGTCTTCCGCTATTTCACGGTCTACGGTCCCGCCGCCCGCCCGGATATGGTCATGTTCCGTTTCGCCCAGTGGATCTCCGAGGGGCGCGAAGTGCGCGTCAACGGTGACGGCACCCAGTCCCGCGGCTTCACCTATGTAGACGATATCGCCCGCGGCACGATCCTGGGGGTCAAACCGGTGGGCTATGAGATCATCAACCTCGGCGGCCACCAGGTGATCACCATCAACGACCTGATCGCCAAAGTGGAAAAACTGGTCGGCAAGAAAGCCAACGTGGTCTATCAGGACCGCCACCCTGCCGATGTGATGGAGAACAGCGCCAACGTGGAGAAAGCCATGTCCATGCTGGGCTGGTCGCCAAAAGTTTCCCTTGAAGAAGGCATCCCCAATCTGGTCAACTGGTACCTGGCGGAACGAAGCTGGGTGAGCCAGATCCTTACTCCATGACGAATGTAGCGCAGCGCTGGCGTCAGGACCGTGTTTTAGGCCGGGTGGTCAAAAACTCGGGGTACCTGTTCGCCAGCAATGTGATCAGTGCCATCCTCAGCATCCTCACCGCCAATCTACTCGGGGTGAGGGTGTTTGGTGTGCTGGGCATTGTGATCAGCACCGTATCGAACGTCAACCGGCTGCTCTCGTTCCGCATGGGTGACGTGGTCGTCAAGTACATGAGCGACCACCTCGCGAAGGACGAAAAGCAGGCGGCCGCCGCTGTGGTCAAAGCTTCGGCGATCGTGGAAGGCGTCACCTCGCTCGCCGCCTACGGCATCCTCGCCGCTCTGGCGCCGCTGGCCGCCGAACACCTGGCGGATGACCCTACCACCGCGCCGCTGTTCCTGCTCTACGGGCTGTCGATCCTCGGCAACATCACCACCGAGACGGCCACCGGTGTGCTGCAGGTGGGCGGGCATTACCGCAGCCAGGCATCCGTCAACCTGATGCAGAGCGTGGCCACCGCGCTGATCATCGTCTACGCGTTCGTCTCAAAGACCGGCGTGATGACGGTACTGATGGCCTACCTCGCCGGCAAGCTGATCCTCGGGCTGGCGCCCATTCTGCTGGCGCTGTACTGGCTGCCCCGCATGCTGGGGGCTGACTGGTGGCGCGCGCCCATGAACCTGCTACCGCCCAAGTCTGAATTCATCAAATTCTCGCTCAGCACCAACTTCAGCACCACCATCAACATGGTGGCGCGTGACAGCGAAGTGCTCTGGGTGGGTTACTTCTTCTCCCCGCTGGAAGCCGGCTATTTCAAGACGGCGCTGGCCATCATCAACCTGGCGGTGATGCCCATCACCCCGTTCATCAGCACCACCTACCCCGAGATCACCAAATGCGTGGCTAAATTCCGCTGGGACCAGCTCAAAAAGCTGCTCCTGCGGGTGACGGTCATCGCCGGGACATGGACGGGCGCCGTGGCCATCGGCCTGATCCTCTTCGGCAAACAGGTGCTCTTCACCGATTGGACCATTCTGGGCAAGACGTTCCACATCTACCATCCCGAATTCCTGCCCTCTTTACCGGTACTGATGATATTGCTGGTGGGGTTTGGCGCTGCCAACATCCTTTTCTGGAACCGTCCCCTGCTGCTGGCGCTGGGCAGGGCCGAAGTGCCCCTCGAGGTGAGTTTCTGGGGTATGATTCTAAAAGTTGCGCTGGCCTTTATCTTCCTGCCGTACGCCGGATACCTCGTGGAAGCCTGGCTGTTGACCGGCTACTTCGTAGTCACCGTCGGGTTGATCATCTGGCAGGGTTTTCGCACCCTCAAACAGGTGGAAACCGCCCACCCGGAGGCGGTTGGATAGGATCAAGCCATGAAGATCGCCTGCATCACCCCCTCGCGTATTCCGTCGAGCACCGCCAACAGCATTCAGGCTGTTAAGGCCAGCCACGCCCTGGCAGGGCTGGGACATTCCGTGCGGGTGTACTTCCCCGGCGATGAAGCGGTTGACTGGCGGGACCTGGCCGACCACTACGAACTGGTCAACCGGTTTGACTTTGTCCCCCAGGCCGCCAATCCGCGCTATAAGAAATATGACTTCATCTGGAACAGCCTGGCAGAAGCGCGCCGCTGGAAGGCGGACGTCGTTTACACCTGGCTGCCGCAGACCGCCTGGCTGGCGGGTGTGTACAAAATTCCGGCCGTGCTCGAAATGCACGACCGCCTCACCGGCAAAGCCGGACCGCTGTTCTTCCGCTGGTTCCTCGGATCACGCCGCCCCCGCCGCCTGCTGGTGATCACCCGCGCGCTGCAAAAGCGGCTGGAGAAACAGCTCAAGGAACAGATAAACCCCGAGATAATGCGCGTGGCCCCCAACGGCGTTGATATTGAACGCTACCGCGACCTGCCCGACGCGCCCATCGCCCGCTCGCTGCTGAACCTGCCGCAGAAATTCACCGCCGTGTACACCGGCCATTTCTACCGCGGGCGCGGCATGAACCTGCTGTTCGAACTGGCGCAGGATCTGCCTGCCGTGTCATTCGTGTGGGTGGGCGGCAAGCCCGAAGACGTGGCCCAGTGGCAGCAGCGCATTGACGAAGCCGGCATCACCAATGTGACCCTCACCGGCTTTATCCCCAAGATGCAGGTTCCGCTGTATCAGGCCGCCGGCGACGTTTTGCTCATGCCGTATGAGCAGGCCATCGAAGGCAGCAGCGGCGGCAACTCCGCCGAGATCTGCAGCCCGATGAAGATGTTTGACTATCTCGCCACGGGACGCGTCATTATCACCAGCGAACTCCCCGTGCTGCATGAAGTATTGAATATTGGCAACGCCATCTTCTGCCCGCCCGTCAATGTGGACGCGTGGGCGATCGCCATTGATGAACTTCAGGCGGACCATGCCCGGGCAAAATTCCTGGCCCGGAACGCCAAACAGGATGCCGAGCATTATTCCTGGGAGAACCGCGCCCGCCTGGCACTGGAAGGATTGGTAAAGAAACACGATGAAAAGAAATGAAACGCTGAAATTCGCCCTTATCGCCCTCCTCGCCGGCGCGTTGACCGGCGCCGCCGCGGCATTCGTCTCACCGGGGCCTTTTTTGAACGCCTTTTGGGGCTCCGCGCTGGTGACGGCCGTATCGGTATTCCTGCTCCTGGCACTCTGGAAGTGGTCCGGCAAAACCCGCTGGATGGCATGGCTGCTGGCCGTTGCCTACCTGCTGCGCCTTATCGCCGGCTTCGGCCTGTACACCCTGCTGCCCGCCTACGGCTATGACGAACCCACCCAGAACGCCGGGTACGTGTTCTATGACGCCGCCCAGCGCGACCGCCAGGCGTGGGAGCTCTCGCAATCGCACCAGGTGATGGAAGCCGCCACCGGCGCCGAATTCGTCACCGACCAGTACGGCGGCTTGCTGGCTTTCAGCGCGGGTGCTTATACCCTCTTCAGCTCTGACGCGCACCGTCCGCTGCTGATCGTGCTGTTTTCCGTGTTCGCCGGTTCATTCGGCGCGGCGTTCATCTACCTCGCCCTGCGTAAACGTTTCGGCGGGAACGCGGCAAAGATCGCCGCGTGGATCTTCGCCCTCTACCCGCAGGCCATCGTGCTCAGCGCGTCACAGATGCGCGAGCCCTTCCTGTTCGGGTTGACGGCCGTCGCTTTCTGGGCGGTGACGCAGTGGAAGTCCGCCCCGCGCAAAGTGACCTGCGCCGCGCTGCTCGCCAGCCTGCTGGTGATGGCCTGGTTCTCCAGCCGCGTGGCCGTGCCCGTGGCCGGTGTGCTGGCCGTGTGGTTCTGGCTGGAACACTACGCCGATGCCCTGCCCGTTAAGTGGCAGAAGGTCACCTGGGTGGTGCTGCTCGCCGCGGCGCTGGTCTTTGCCGTGTACGGCTGGAAATGGGTGGCCAGCACCTCCGTGTTTGACACGCGCATGACCGAATACAACAGCGGGCGCATCCAGAAAGCGATTGAAGAACTGGGCGTTGACCTGCGTATCCCGTTCATTGTGGGCTACGGCCTGACCCAGCCAGTGCTGCCCGCCGCCCTCACCGACCCCGCCCTACCCATCTGGCGCGTGACCAGCAGCCTGCTGGCGGCCGGGTGGTACGCCATCGCCCCGTTCCTGATCTACGCGCTATTCGCGCTGTGGCGCGAGAAGAATCAGGTCAACCGCCGCCTGCTGGCGTGGTCAACCCTGGCCTGCGTGGTGTGGGTGCTGATCTCATCGGCGCGCGCCGGCGGCGACCAGTGGGACAACCCGCGCTATCGCACGCTGTTCATCCCCTGGCTGGCGCTGATCGTGGCCTGGGGCTGGGACTATGCCCGCCGCGAGCATGACGGCTGGCTGTGGCGCATCCTGGGTGTGGAAGGTATCTTCCTGCTGTTCTTCATCTCGTGGTACATGAGTAGATATTACAACCTGCTCACCCGCCTGCCCTTCAACACCATGCTGGTGGTGATCATCATCCTCTCGCTGGTGGTGCTGGTGGGGGGCGCCGTGTGGGACTGGTCACGGGAACGGAAGAAGGGGTAACGGAAATGATAAGAGCGTGGCTCCGGGGGTGGGGGTCACGCTCTTTTTAAGGTTTTATTATTTTTTTTTATACTATTTTATCTTTTTTATTTCTTGTAGTATTTCGTTTTGTTCAATTATATTTGAATAATCGGGGACCAGTTTTAGACCATTCCCCCAAACCCCACCATATTTTGGGTGTGTAGATGAATATAGGTGGCCTTTTTGAAACCATTTGAAATATTGCGGATCAGGGCATGCTGGATTGCCTCTATTTTCAATAGCAGAATTTAATGTGAATGCCGAATAATCAGCAAATAATAATTTGAATTCTTCCTCTGTTTTTAAATAATTCACTGCCCCTATTCGTTCCGGGTAATATAGGGAACTCGAGTTTCGAAATGATGGATTAAAAATATAATTTTTTATTTGTTCTTCACGAACCTTATTTCTGCTTGATATAAATATATTTACTAGTTTCCTCTTAAATTGTTTTGTACACCAGGTAATTCTTTCAATGACATTTTGTAAACCAATAAGGTACATGTTTGGATATAGATTCATTTTATAAGCTTGCCCTATTTCGGGCTTATAGAAAACAGAGTGGATTGTTTTATAACTAAATTTAGTTAACCCGGAAAAAAGATCTTTCCTTTGAGTATGAGACAAATCTTTGGAGCTCATATTTTTTAAGGGTTTGTGATTGAAATTCTCCACATATTGCAACATTTGATCTGCAATAATCGGTTTGGTGACAACTGCCGATACATTGAACCACTTTGATACCCCAACTTTTTCTGTATCAAAACAATCATCACCAGATTCATCAATAAATGCTACTAGATTATCTTTTTGAACGATGTCTCCCAAATTAGCAGAATAAATATGTTGGTTTTTATTTTTATCCATAAATAAATAATAGCACTAGTGTTCGTGGATAATCTTAAAGAATACAATAATTTAATTTTAGACACATGAAATTCTAGGTTTCAATAATGCTTGCCAATTAGTCGATCGAATGTACTGTGTAATCCCGAAAAACAAACAACTGATTCAATGACAGTTGCATTGTTCATTGATCTGCAGGGTAAAACTAAATATGTGCCGGTAATATAAAAAAGAACCTCCTAAATATGGCTTTCATGTAGTTTTCATTAGAGTTATCAGATAGCGAAATTAATCTTGGCAATCCGCCTCTACTTGCCACTGGTTATTGCCCTTAATGACAAAGAAATAAGTGCCACCACGAAGGGGCAAGAATGTCTCACCAGATTGGTTACCTATACCGTAACCTATTATCGTTGGCGATGATGATCCATCAGCCCTGGTAAGTTCAATGCTTGCAAATTCCGATCCCACCATCTGCCAGCGGAATATGGATTTTATACACTTTCCAAATGTATAGTTTTCTGTAACCTTGTCGCCCTGACCACCAACGCGAGCGAATACTCCTCGCGGTATCTGCTGTATCTCTGGCGTCGCGGTATATGGAATGGCTGTAGGAATTTGCGCCGTTTGCGTAAGCCCTAGTTGATACATAAGGGTTGCTTTAGCAGACTGCTTTATTTGTTCCTCGAATGCCACTTGCGTTCCAGCCTGCGCTACCGCCGTGGCGACCGCCGATTCCTTATCAAGACCAGAAGAACATCCTGCCAAAAAAAGTGCAATAACTACCAAATACTTTTTCATTCAATCCTCCCTTATGGCACATTCATTAGCTTGTAGGATGTGCTCGAGTTTGAGCGCATCAATTTCCCACTGACATATCCATTATAGCCCCGCTCATACCGTCAAACCGAGTGGATGGTTTCGAAAAGATGATAATGTGAGGTCTAATCTCTATTCTTTGCAATGGATTCTTTGTCTATTATGGTTTGCAGAATAGTCAAAGTTGATACGATCAGGTTGAAAGCAATTTCACTATATTGATTTTCCAAATCAGAAGTTAGTGAAGCTAAAGGAAGCCTCACCCATAATCGTTTCCGAACACCTGATTTCTCATGATCGCCAATTATTACAGGAAGCCCTAATTTAGCTTCTATTTGTTGCTTAAAGGGTTTAGAACTTTCTGAGCGAAATTTATTATTCTCAGCAGATCCTTGAAAATGAAGGGCTATTTCATGGCAATCTTTGTGAATGCCAATTTCATAATGGCATCCCTTAATATTGGTTAGGGGTAGCTCCATAACATTTCCACGATAGTTGGCTGATAATCCTCTGAATTTTAAGTCGGTGATTACTCTCTGGTTAAGTAATTCAAAAGTTCTTCGCAAGAATTCTTCTTGTTCAATTTCGTTGTTCATAATTCCCTACTCTTCCTAGAAATTTGAATAATCTGACCAATTCACAGTATCTTTCGGAAAAACATCATAATCAGATGGCGCCCTGTCAATATTGACCTCCCTGCGGTATGTGTACAATCGTGAAGTCTCACCTGCTTTTCGATGCAACCATAATAATCCGATTTTGTTGCCGTCAATATTCTCAACCAGGTAGTGATATTGTCCCCTATGTGAGATTAGTAGATCGCCTTTTGAGATTTCTACTTGCCCGTCCATATCATTCTCCCACTGACCAGGCCATTGTAGCCCTGGCTAACTTAACTTACCGCTTGATCGGGAAAATATCGGGCACTGGGTGGACCTACAATCACTTGAAAGCATTCCCGGTACTTGTACCCTAAAGACTCAATAAATTTCATATCGATAAATTTACGGGAATAAGTTCTTTTTAAATAATCAAGATAAATCGACCAGGCTTCCTGGTTTAAAATATGAATGGATGTGAACATATCACCCCCATCGCAATAGTTGTATGTCAATCTTCCATTAAAATAAAATTCATACGCCCAACCAGGATATTCAAACCCGGGAACCATTTCACTATTCTTGATATCCAGATATTCTTTATTTACTTGCACTTCCTGAGGTATATCGAGTTTTAACATTTCTTCATGTGTTAATTTTTCACCTTTGCGTGCCATAATATAGGCAATTGATTCCCCTTTTTTATTTCTCGGATCACCCAATTGCATCAAATCTTTTTCTGTAAAAATATGATCAGCTTTAGCCATCCAATGAGCGATAGTATCCCCGTCTTTATCCGCCGGGTTCCCTAATTGAATAAGTTGTTCTACTGTAAAAGGTGGATTGTTGAATATATGGTTATAACTGTGATTAAAAACAGAATATTTATATTCTTCGTAAGGTTCGCCTGAAGATGACATCCAATTATTATGGTAACCTCTGTAATCGATTTGGGCAGATTTATGTATGCATAAATGTGCAAGAGTAATCCCGAAATCATCAGCCGGATTTTTTATACGAAGTATCTCTTCAAATGTGAATTGATACCCATGTCGCGCCATCTCCAACGGGAGAGAAATGGTATCTTGATTATTTAATTCTCCCAAAGCCAGGATCTGCTCCAAAGTGAAAAATGAACCGTTTGCTACCATTGAAGAAGCAATGGAATTCCCATACCTGGGCTCTTTTGGATTTTGTAATGCCATCAATTCATCAAATGTAAATACATAACCGCATTGAGCCAATGTATGAATAATTGATCTCCCGCGTTCACTGTCCGAATTTATTAATTGCAGCAAATCCTCCGTTGAGAAACGGTAGCCACTTCTAATGATCCGCAAAGAGATATCCAGTGGACTTACCCATTTGCCTTTAGTATCAAGTAAATCTTCTACTGAGATCTCAATGGGTTCATTCGAAACAATTTTTGGACCTGATGATATTCCCGCATCCTTAGTTGCATACTCTGAATTAGCGAAGGGTATTGGGGTAATCACTTTATTAATCAATCTGTCATTTTTTTCAAGCAAAGTTTTTTCCAGAAATTCTATCGCTTCATTCGAAATTCTTTTTTCCTTCGATATCTCCCCCGTATCTGATGTTACCTTTTCTAAATGGGCAAAGGTTTTTTGAGAGTTCAATGTTTTGTTTCGCAAAAACCTCCGTTTCCTTTCGCCTATGTATATATAGAGCAAATACGCTACATAAGAGACGAGAATCGTAGCAGCGATTATGTCAAAAATTAAGAGAAGTAATGTCAAGGTCAAATTTTATCCTCCCTGGTTAAACGATTCAGGTAAAAAATCATCGGCACTTTTCAATTCAAATCTCTACTGACAATTCTCATTTCCGAATTTTATGTGACCTCAACTTCCCGTATTAGTCTTAATCGGAATCCAAATATCTTCCTCTGATTCCGGATCATTGTTCTTGTACTTGCTCCCCAGCACCTCAAAATGCGGGCGGTCATCCAGCCGGTATGTTGACGCGTTCGCGGGCAGCCACGCCCCGAATATATATTGAAAAATCCCAATACCCGCGCTGGAACCCTTGTAATGGAACACCGCGTACAGCCCGCCGGGCAGGGTCAACGCCTCCATGCCGTCCGGGAGGGCGTCAAAATCCGTCACCTCAACCGCCGCCCATTTTTCAAACTCTTTGCGCCGGTCGGTGAAGTCAACAGGCCAGGGGTAAACGGCCAGCGAATACAGGTCCGTCCCCACCGCGCGGGTCACGTCACGGCGGCGGGGCATAAACCGCTGCCACAATTCGCCGGTGCGGTTGGCCGCCAGTGACATCGTCACATGCATGCCGGCGAGCTTTTTGGGCGTCAACATTTTGATTTCGGGTTCGAGCATGGTGGCTCCTGTGTGTGAAGTCAATTTCCCACTGAAAGGATAATTATATGTCCATCTTGTGTGATGCGCTCAAACGCGAGCGCATCCTACACAAATCAATAGTAGATGTGCTCGATTTTGAGCGCATCCCGGGCATAATTCGTCCATCAACAAATTCCACAACCATCATTCCCCCGCCTGCATATCCATCATCTTCGTATTCACACACTCACCCCAACCCGCCGGATACATCCCCAATCCCACATACCGGTGGTAACTGGACCATGCCCAATCGTCAACACGTTCGACAAGCCCGTGTTTCACCGGGTTGTAATGGATGTAATCGATGTGGGCGTTCAAATCGTCTTCGTCAAAAAACGTGTGCTCCCAATACCGCCGCTGCCATACCGTCTGTTCCCGCCGTTTGACGCGCGATTCATTCCGTTCGTCCACCACGTCAACCTGCCGGATGTATTCACGGGTGAAATGGCGTTTTATCTGATTCCATCGCATCGAATAATTAACGTCACCCTCCGGAAGCTGCCAGATGGTGTGGATGTGGTCTGGCATAAGGCAAACGGCAACCGTTTCAAAGGGATGCTTCAATTGTACGTTTTTCCACGCTGTACGCAAAATCTCCCGGCTGATCGGGGATGTGAGGATGGGTTTGCGATTGTACGTCACCAGGGTGAAGAAATAGGTTCCACCGGGTTGTTTGAGCCTGCGATAGTTGGTCAATGTGTATGGTTCCCCATGTCTTGATGCGCTTTGAAAAACAAGCGCATCTACATCGATGAATTCCCCGGCTAAAACACCATTTTTATCCCATACCCGATCAAAACAGCGAAAAGGGTGGAAAGCAGCGTCCCGATCAACACGTACTCGGCAAACGGCCGTTGATCCAGTTCACGGAAGCGGGCGAACGCTTTCGCCGCCAGTACGAACCCGATCGAACCGATGGATCCGCCCAGCACCAGCACCACCATGATGATCCGTTCCAGGATCCCGATCAACCTGCCGGCATTCAGTTCCTGTGTATCTACCGGTTTAAGGAGAAATTTCTCACCCTTCGCCGGTTTTCCGGAAGGTATCAAACCGAATAGCCGGAAACATGACCGGATAAGTAAATTGACCTCGTTGGAAGCCAGCAATAACCCGAACAAAATAACTGACGCTTTTTCAACATCCGGCGGGTTGATCACAGCCAACAGGGATGAATAACCTGCCCAGCCATGCAGTAGGCTCAAAAGCCGGGCATTGAATTCCAGGCGGATCATGGGTGAAAAAAAGATACTATACAAGATGGCAAAGCACAACAGGATCACAAAACGAAACAGTTCCCTGTTTTTGATTCGCGAATCACCAGCGATCGCCAGGAAATTGACCAGACCTATACCTCCGAGGAGCAGCCAGAAATTGATCCCCGGTTCAAAAGCGCATGCCGCCACAAGTGGAATGAGGAACATAAATACCCAACGATTTCGCGATATGGGCCCGTCACCCATCAGGAAGAGGAGACGCGCCAACATCGTGCAGTTCATCAAATAGAGAAATGGCAGGTTCATTTTAATTCCTCATTTATCATCGCGGTGATTTCGCCCAGCAAGCGGAATATGTTCTGCAGATTCCCCTCTGAGATATTTTTATAAACTGCTCTTTCTGAAATATGGAGTTCTTTTGCAATATTTTGAATATCCACTTTGTCATTCATCGACGTGAAAACCCGCAACCTGTTCTGGTGCCAATTCTTACATGTATAAGAAAACAGAGAAAGGCTTTCCTGGACCAAATTACCCTGTGGCGTATTCAAACCTTCAAGAGAAAAGAGTTCGCTTGAATTTTTTAATTTGTTGATGCCTTGGCGGGCATTATAAAACGCCGGCCCATCCATGCCGAGCGCGATTTTATGATTTATGGGCGTAAGTATTTCGCCTATGCCAAATGAAAATCGGATCTTTACCGGGTAAACGGCGGCCAGTATTTCCAGTGCTTCATTAAAAATCGAACCGGCTTTCGAAAAAACAGCCTGAAATTCGTCACCCAGGGTAATAGTGTACGGAGATACAAGTCCGGGATTATTTATCGAGAGTGAATTCAACACTTCACTTAACTTCCCTTGTGTTATTTCTCTCTTGACTATTGATTTCGAAGCCACGATATCCGCTATCAATACCAGGTAGTTCATGTCAACCTCAATTTCGGGAAGCTAGTTAATTGAACTTTATTGGTTCAATTTGCATTTTTGAACTTATTAGGTTCAATTTAGTATTTTGAACCATTATAGTTCAATTCATTACAAAATAAAACACCTAAAGCGCTGCTACAATTCGCCGGTGCGGTTGGCCGCCAGTGACATCGTCACCAGCTTTTTAGGCGTCAACATTTTAATTTCGGGTTCGAGCATGATGGCTCCTGCGGTTGAAGTCAATTTCCCACTGATTGGATATTAACAGGTCCATCTTGTTTGATGCGCTCAGAGTCGAGCACATCTGCTGCTATGGTGTAAATTTATCTGTACCCAATCCCTGATTTATTTTTTCGAAGTATTTTCATCCTCCAAAAGTTTCGCCGGACGGTCCTTAGAACCAAATCCGAATTGCACAATCATCCAGCCTCCTAAACGCGTAAAAACTATCATAAGAATGGCTGTAGCGAGAAGCCCGATTATGCCGGTATTGAGAAACAGACCCAATGTCAGGCAGATGACACCTATGGATGCCGCAAGCATGGTAACCGGAAGCGCCCATCCAGTCCATGAATAATGGGTTAGCAAGGGAACTGAAGTAGGTAGATATCTCGAAAGATGATATTCCAGTTCAAGTCGCTCTCTCGAATCAACCGGGAGAAATGTAAAGAGAACATGCCCCGGAGCCGTAGCAGACCAAAGGCGGATGATCCTGTTGGTTTCATTAATTGTATAGTGTGTAAAGATATTCCATCCGAAGAGGCGTCCCGCGTAAAGAATCCCTTCTTCTGAAAGGGCGAAATGCGCTTGCCGGGGAAAAGGTTTATAAAAAGGATTTACTGCCAGGGCGAAACCCCATAAGAAGGCGATGATGAAAGTGCTCATCACGAGAATTGCAATGTAAAGGAAGCTGGGTGGAATACCGAAAACACCGATATACGTTGGGATAGAAAAATTCTGAAAAAATAATGTGAAACATGCGAGTGCGATAATGGTCAGAGCTGTAAAGTGGATTGCGGGGGCAAACCAGATAAGACCCTCATTCCATAAACCTGCCGGATTGGTATCGGTCCATTCAAATAGCATATCCGCATAAGTGTGCTGCGATCTCATTTTACGCAAGCCAACTTCACTTTGATAAGTACCATAACCGGTACTAAGCAGGAAGACAACAATCAAAAACGTTGTGATGGTCAAGTCCCTCCAGATTTTGCATACCTGCTACTGGTTTTTTATGATAAGTGGGATGGTTCGCCGACCCCTATCTTCAAGAGGGGTTGCCAACGCTTCTTTAGGTTCCCCAATGCTAATTCATTATAGCGCTACCTTATCCTATCGACTTCTCCATCCAGCCACCCGGTCTGACAGTATGGATAAAAAATGACGCGCTCAAAATCGAGACAGTATCTACACAAATCTCGAGAAACATTGAATTCGTCCAAATAATCGTGACATTTTTCTACCGATTCAATGACGATATGTATCATGAATTTAATAACTTACTTTATCCAATTGTGATATTCTTCTCTGAGTGATTTTACTC
>CAYQTY010000017.1:0-20993 GCA_964420535.1 uncultured Leptolinea sp.
CAGGGACAGTTGATATCTTTATTTCATGATGTCGGGCAGGTGGAACGCTTTGAACAGGAGCGCGGCGGGGTGATCATTCACGGCAACCTACCGGGCCGCCTGCTGGCGCAATTCCAACCATTCTTTTTCAATCCAGCCGCAGCGGCAGAGACCACCGATATTGACGAAGATGATCCATTGGAAATGGAATAGTGATTAAAACAAAACCGGACTGCTTGCGCAGTCCGGCGGCATATTCTCAGCCACAAATTACTTTGTTTTCTCTTCTTTGGAAATCGCAATAACCTCGCGGCCTTTGTAATGTCCGCATTTCGGACAAACCGTGTGGGGAAGGCGCATCTCACCACAATTACTGCACTGGGTGAGGTTGAGGCTATCGAGGGCATCCTGTGAGCGGCGGCGGTCGCGGCGCCCTTTGGAGAGTTTCCGTTTTGGAAGTGGACCCATTTTCTTGCTCCTGCTTGATCAATTCGAAGATAACAAAAATTAACAGGGAGATTATACCGGAGAAATTCGAGATTCGTCAAGGAAACAATCTTCTCCGTTGATAATTAACCTGTAAAAAACTCTTATTTCAACCGTTTCTCCTGCAAACCGCTTTCTGTGATCAACCGCGGCACAATGCTCTCCCAACCCACAGCCATAAAGTGGATGCCATTGATTGCCAGGTCCTTAATTCCATCAATGATCTCAAGCGCGATCTGAACGCCTTCTTCTTTCGGATCCGCTGATTTTTCCATCCGTTCAATAACCGCCTGCGGAATTTTTACGCCTGGGACATTATTCATCATTACAGCCGCTTTAGCGCTGCGGATGGGAGCTACACCGGCCAAAATAAACGCTCGCCCAAGGATACCGGCTTTGTCCTGCATCTCAAGGTATTCCTTAAATTTATCCACATCATAAATTAAATTTGTCTGGAAAAATTGCGCGCCGGCATTGGTCTTCTTGGTTTCGCGGATGATCTGGAAACGCGGTTGGGAGGCATTGGGTGAACTGGCCGCTCCGATGAATATCTGTGGCGCAGGCTTTATCTCACGCTGGTCAAGGAATTTGCCTTCATCACGCATGCGGCGCAGCAGCCAGATCAACTGGATGGAATCCAGATCCCAGATATCCATGCGCCCATGCGGCGCCGGGCCAAGATGGGGATGGTCACCGGACAGGCATAACATATTACGGATACCTAACGCGTTGGCGCCCAGGACAGTCGCCTGAACACCCATGCGATTGGTATCACGCGCGGCGATTTGCAAAACCGGTTCCACACCTGCCTGCATACACAATGTGCACGAAGCGAGTGACGACATACGCGGGGTGGCAGAGGGATTATCGGTGAAGTTCACGGCGTCAACAAAATCTTTAAGCATGGTCACTTTTTTAGTCAGGTCAGCGCCAGAAGCCCCGATCGGGGGAGCGACTTCTGCTGTGATCACAAACTTCCCATTGACCAGATTCTCTTCCAGTTTGGAAACCGGTTCATGTGCCGGCGCCGGGTGCGGCTGATCATCACCCTGCCACCAATCCGGCTGGCGGTATTCTTTCATGAAATGGTCAAATATGGCCATACGGTCTCGTGAAGCGAGAGCCTTGAAAGTTTTCTTCAGGCCACCTTTTTTCTTCCACATGGTAGCCAGGTCCCACCATTGCTCGGTTCCCACTTTTTCCCAATCGAGCGGTGGAAGTACTTCCAGAAGTTTGCTGGTTGTTCCCAGCTTTTCAGATCGTTCGTAGATCTTATACCAGATACACGGACGGGTTTCATCCACATAACAATGTTCCGGGGTTGAGCCGCCGCACGGACCGTTACGCAGACCTTTGGGGCATTCCATCGGGCAAATAAATGCCGTCTCCTGTAGCAGACAGTTGCCGCACATACGGCATCCGAAAAATGGACTCTTTGTTAATCGTTCAAGGGTGGCCAGGGCTTTTTTCGGGAGAGTGTCATTATGAAAGGCATAATATGCGGGCTGCCAGCGGCGGCCGGGAGTAAAACCGGGCATGAAAACCTCTTTCAAATTAATCGCGGACAAAAAAATATCTGCCGAATTATATTCCAACAATCGGGTAAATTTGTCCGAATCTGAATGAAATTTTTGAAATTTGAATTTCTGTGATTGTATAATCATCCCATGCGGCAAAATCTAAAATCATTGTGGATTCGACTTGTGTTATGGGGATTCAATCTTCTTTATCACAGCTTCGCCTGGATGTATGATTTCGCTGCCTGGGTGGTCTCGGCGGGAAAATGGAACGATTGGATTCGATCCGCCGGTGAACTGGCGATGGACGGCCCCATCCTTGACATGGGTTGCGGAAAAGGTATTCTTCTGGAATTTGCCGGCAAAAAAGGTGTACCAGCCGTTGGTTTGGATGAGAGCTCCCGGATGCTGTACTACGCGAGAAAATTACTGCCACCCGGTAATGCTCGCCTTGTGCGTGGCCTGGGTCAGGCAATTCCCATCAAAACCGGATTTTTCCGCCATGTGACAGCTACCTTCCCTGCGCCGTATATCTTTGAGCAGGACACATTGAATGAGATCCGCCGCGTACTGGAACCAGGCGGCAACCTGATAATTTTACTGACGGCAGAAGTAACCGGAACTTCATTTCATGAGCGCGTCATACAGTTCTTTTCCGGAATGTTTGGATTTGGTTTTCTGCCGGATTCCTTGCAGGAGATCCTTCAAGATCATTTTCGGGATGCCGGATTTCTGGCACGCCTGGAATGGATCCCCGGTATAAATGCCCGGCTGTTGGTTATCATTGGACAACCTGTATAACAACTTCTCTCTTTCGAAGTGCGTCAGTTTGTATTAGAATCAGGAAATGGAAATAAGTGTCGCGGTTGCCAAGACAAATAAATACGCCATCTCCGAATCCGGTGATACATTGGAAGTCGTGGAACGCCCGAACGGCGGTGTTTCTGTTGTTCTGGCTGACGGTCAAACTTCCGGACGGGGCGCAAAAGCCATTTCGTCCATGGTAGTGCGAAAAGTGATCGGCTTGCTGGCCGAAGGTGTGCGTGACGGCGCTGCCGCGCGCGCGGCATCTGACCACCTGTTCACCGAACGCAATGGTAAGGTGACCGCCTGCCTGAATATACTCTCCGCCGATCTGCAGACCGGAACACTGGTGATAGCCCGCAACAACCCCACCCCGGTCTTTATTGCCACCCACGATAAAGTGGATTGCATAAGCTCCAACAGCAAACCCATCGGCACCTCACGCAACATCCGCCCGGCGATCACAGAGATTCCCCTCGAATCCGGTATTACCGTGGTGATGTATACCGATGGGGTTTTCTATGCCGGTGACCGGTACGGCCAGCAACTTGATATCTGTACCATGCTCAACAGCCTGATCGAAGACCAAGACCCTCCCGCCCAGATGATCGCGGACAACCTGTTATCCCAGGCTATTCAGCTCGATCAGGGCCGCCCCAATGATGACATGAGTATCGTGGTCCTCAAGGTCCTGGCCCAGGAATCGGACCCCATCCGCCGCATGACCGTCCGCCTGCCCTTCAGGGCAACGAACTCGATGCTCATGCGCAGCGCGTACTCGCCGGACGATGAACGCAATCTGAATTGATGGATAAAGCCCGCCGCCAATAACGGCGGGTTTTCATTTCTCATGACAGAAGACACACTGATTCAAGAAAAAACATGGTTGATCGGCATAGTCGGCCCCTGTGCTTCGGGGAAATCCACCCTGATCGCGGGCTTCAACCTGCAGAACATCCGGTTCCGCCATATCGCCCAGGAACATTCCTATGTACCAGCCATGTGGCAGAGACTGACCAATCCAGATCTACTGATCTTCCTTGACGCGTCCTACGAGGTCACCTGCCGCCGGCGCAGGTTGAACTGGACGGTGGAGGAATATCAGGAACAGCACAGGCGTCTGTCTCATGCCCGCGTAAACGCGGATTGTTATATCCTGACCGATAACCTTTCGCCGCAGGATGTACGAGATTGTGTTTTGGATTTCCTTCGGTCGAAAGAGCTAATATCGTGATCAGGTTGTTGTGCCGGTTTTATAACCTGCTACAATGATTGAAGATGACTTGCACCGGCAGTTCCGTTAATCCTCACGTTTAACAGGAGCAGACTATGCGTAAAGAAGTTGTCTTGATCACGGGGGCGAATGGGGAAATTGGCCACGGGCTGATCAGCCACCTGGGCCAGCGCGGTGACGTACAGATTGTGGCATTGGACGTCACACCCATTGACGAATCATTGCGGCAATACTGTCACCCCTTTATTCAGGGCGACATCCTCGATAACATGCTGCTCGGCCGGCTCGTGGCGGAATATGAGATCCGCTCGATCTACCACCTGGCATCCATCTTATCGACGAAAGCGGAATATAACCCTGAGACCGCGCATCGCGTCAATGTGGAGGGGACTCTCAACCTGCTCCGGCTGGCGGTTGAACAGGCCGCCTGGCAGGGGAAGACCGTTAAATTCCTGTATCCCTCCTCCATCGCGGCATACGGTATTCCATCTTTGGATTTGAAGAACCAGGTGGCAAAAGTAAAAGAAGAACAATATCTTGAGCCATTCACCATGTACGGCTGCAATAAGTTATATTGCGAACACCTCGGGCGGTATTACACCCGGCATTACCGTCAACTGGCGGCCGATAAACCCCGCAACAATATTGACTTCCGCTGCCTGCGATTCCCCGGCCTGATCAGCGCGGTAACCACCCCTACCGGCGGTACCAGCGATTACGGCCCTGAGATGGTGCACTATGCCGCGCGCGGCGAAGAGTACAACTGCTTTGTGCGCAAGGATACCCGCCTGCCCTTTATGATGATGCCGGACGCGGTACGGTCATTATTGGAACTGGAAGCCGCGCCACGCGATGCGTTGACCAAACTGGTATACAACATTACCAGTTTCAGCCTGACAGCGGAGGAATTCCAGCAGATCGTTCTGGAACACTTCCCCGGAGCCAGAGTGGATTTCAAGCCGCACCTGGCCCGGCAGGGAATCGTCGACTCGTGGCCGCAGGACGTGGATGACAGCGCCGCCCGTCACGATTGGAAATGGAAACCGGAATACGACCGCGAGCGTGCTTTCAAGGAATACCTGATCCCGGCGATAAAGGAACGGTATAAGGCGTAAATAAAATACGCCCAATATAATCTTTTAAGGAGGGAGTTCGATAATTTGAACTCCCTCCTTTCTTTGTACCAACCACCATATGAATTTAATTTTTGGTTTTTCCGATATCAACAAAAATGATAACAGTCATAAAACAAGTTAGATTTTCGTAAATCTCAATCGGGAAAATTATTCATCAAGAATTCAGCTAGGGAAGTAATGTTAACACGACAATATGGCTTAAAAACTTTTTCCATAAAAAGATCATAAAGTTCTGGATTGAATACCTCGATATCCGGGTCATCTAATTCCACACAGTAATTAAAGGCGCGAACCCCATTTACATATACATCAGAACAATAAGCAACATCTCTACCAGGGAAACACTTTCGTGGATTTTTTATATCAATATCCATATCAACCGGTTGCATATACGTAACATATTTCAAGGTAGTTTTGACCAATTCAGGCTCTTTATTTTTTCTCGCCATTATGGTCAATAATGAATCATTTTTTTTATTTTTAGGATTCCCAAGTAACTCCACCTCATTTTCTGAAAAAACATGCCCGGCCTTTACCATGAGATGGGCGACTGTATCACCATCCTTATCTGCCGGGTTTCCTAATTTAATCAACTGATCAACAGAAAATGTGGTTTTACTAATAGACAAATGAGCCAGGGTTGTACCAAAATTATCTGCGGGATTATTCAACCGCAGAATTTCGTCAAAAGTAAATAAATGGCCATTTCTTGCCATCCATAAAGATATTGTCATTTCATTGGCGCGAGTATCACCTAAAGCTAAAATTTGATCAACAGAAAAGATATATCCGTTTGCTGCTAAATAATAGCCAAGCGACCACCCGTAATCATCCGATGGATTTCCTAACTCCATAATATCTTCGAAGGTTATTTTCCCCCCATTTTGGATAAAGTCATAAGCGAGATCATATCTCTCCTCCGAATAGGGAATCTTTTTTATTTCATCTTTACTAAAACTATAATCCCCCGACATCAATTGTGACACAGATACACCAAAAATATCTTTAGGATCCTTTAATTCCATCAATTCATCAATTGTTAGGGGGTTGCCCCCTTGAACAAGAGAATGCGCGATAGTTTCACCGTCGATATTTTTCGGGTTGCGAAGAGCCTTTATCTCAGAGACTTTGATTTTTTGACCGGCCAAAGCCATTAGGTGTCCAATGGAATTCCCATCAATAGTAACTGGATTACCGAGATATAGGATTTCTGCGACAGAGAATCTGTAACCTTTCCTGGCCATAATCGCCGCAATTGTTTCACCAGAAATATTGGACGGATTACCTAAAATAAAGATATCTTCAACACAAAAATTATGCCCATTTTCCGCCATTACCGCAGCAACTGACATTCCGTTTTTATCCGAGGGATTTCCCATCCCCACTATTTCATCCATGGAAAAAATATGCCCATTTGATGCCATCGCATGCGCAATTGTCCACCCTGACCCATTCGGAAGGTATTTCATCATTCTTATATCTGAAAAAGCAAACCTATATCCTTTATCTATTAAGAATTTTAGAGTTGAAAAGTTATTTTCCCATCTTCGGGTTACAGGGATTCCTATTAGGATACTCTCCTTTATGGAAAACGTATGCCCATTTTTTATCATTTCTAAAGCCAAATTTCTGGTATCCTCAATTTTCTTATTTTTAATATCTATTAATTCCCCAAAAGTAAACATGTGGCGCGCACGTGCCATATTGCTGGCAATGGAACAAAGACCATCTTTTGGATTGCCCAGTAACAGGATGTCCAAAATGGAAAACCGAAAACCTTTGGCGGCCATAGCGATGGCAATTTTGTTATCCCATTTAGCCATAAATAGTAATTCATCCATCGTAAAACAGTATTTATCACGGGCTAAAAGAAACGCAATTGAGTATTTATCGTGATCTTTATCTCTTTTCCGCGCGATTCTCTCTAGTGTGCTACGCGATAACCTGTATTTTGAACTTTGAATTTTTTTTTACGAATTTTTTCCAGGGTATTTCATCATTTTTTGAAAATGAAAATTCATATTCTGGTATTGTTTCAATTTCCAGATATTGCTTATTGTCATTTTCCATGTTATCTCTACCCCTCTACATAATTATTCCAAGCCACATAGGTTTAGAATTGCTTTTTCCCTCAAAACACTAATGCTCTTTAATATCGGCAATACTTACTAAAAAATAATAGTGTAAAAATCTTGGCAAATTCTTGATTTCAACTATAAAGAACCTTGGTTAAAAAGTGCATGGTGATAATACTCCGCAAATATAAGAAGATATGAATCGCACGAATCTGCCTTCGACAAGCTCAGGCAGCGGATTATCCGGTGGCTGAGCTTGTCGAAGCCACATACCAGAAGGTGACATATACTAAAAACAAACGTGTTCAACTTTTACGAGTGCGAGATCCTTCGTTCCCCTCAGGGTGACAAAACATCCCGGTATTACAATTACCCTATCCCATTACTGGAAGGAACCTGACCATGGCACGTAACGTAGAAGACGGACGCAAAGGACTATCTGACGCCGAACTCGGCGGCGAAGTTGACACTAAAACCCGCGATAAACTCAAAGATTACTCCGGCTACATGCTGATGCCCGGTGACCCGGACCGCATCACCGTGATGGCCCGCATGTGGGATAAAGCCGAAGAGTACCCGCAGCAGCGCGGTTACAGGGCGGCCATCGGCGAATACAAAGGCGCGAAGGTCTCCGCGATGACATCAGGCATTGGCGCGCCATCCATGGAATGGAAACTTACCGAAGCCGCCGAAGCGGGCGCGCATACCATCATCCGCGTGGGCACCACCGGTGGCATCCAGGAAGGTATCGAGTGCGGTGACCTGATCATCAATGACGCCTGCATCCGGTTGGACGGCATGACGCCCATGTACGTGCGCCCTGAATTCCCGGCAGCCGCCTCATTTGAAGTCACTATGGCGCTGGTGGAAGCCGCGGAATCCTTCGGCTACCGCTACCATGTGGGTACCGGCTGCACGTCCGCGTCATTCTATGCCGGCCAGGGGCGCACGGCTTTTGGCGGGTATAAACTATCTGATACCGATGCGTTTTTCGAGGACATCCGCAAACTTGGGGTTTTGAACTTTGAAATGGAAGCCGCCGCCCTGTTGACCCTCGCCCGCCTGTTCAAACTGCGCGCCGGGGTTGTGGCATCCGTCATCGCGCAGCGCATAACTGGCAAGTGGGATGACGCCGGCGGCGAGGAACGCGCCTGCCGCACCGGCGCGGAAGCCCTGCGTATCCTCTCTGAATGGGATCAGAAGAAATCTAAAGCGAAGAAAAAGTATTTCTTCCCAGGGTTGTTCTGATTTTCTTGTTTTTTAAAAAATATTTTCACAAAAAATATCTGCAAGCCGAATGTACGACTAATCTATGTATATTCGGCTAGTTCTTTAAGAAGTGAGATCCGTAGGTAAAAGAACTTGATTGCCAAATTTTCATTTTTGTTTTTTTTTAGTAGTTATTCAATATTTCATCAAAAAAGAGGGAGATTAATAAATAACTATTGCTTGTAGATCTCTCTAAAAACAGTATCAAATGATTGTTCAAAACGCCATTCAATCAAATATTATTAATATGTGTTTCAATTAGTGATTTGGGTTTTGAATTAAATAAGTCATTTATGAAACCATCAGGAAACGTATTGACATATCCAGGATTTTCTTTTACTAAATCTGGTCTATGGGTCTCATAATACCAATTTAAAAAGTAATTATATCTTTCAGTGTTGTAAATATAGATACTGTTACCATCAAATTCATAACGTAATGTGCAAACCCCATTGATATATAATTCACCTCCCCAAGACATAAACCAAATTTCAGGGTGTAGCCGGTAATTTTTTAAGTCAATATGGATGTCCTTCTTCTCGACAAATTCAGGTATTTTTAATTTTTTTCTCTCATCATCTGAAAATTGGTATCCCTTTTCAACCATAATTTGGCCGATAGAAATCCCGAAATAATTCTGTGGATTACTCAAACGAAGAATTTCTTCGCATGAAAACAGATGTCCGTTCTTTGCCATCATGTGGGCTACTGTATCACCTTCTTTATCAGCGGGATTTCCAAGCGTTAATAATTGATCAACATCAAACTCGGTTTTCATGACACATTGATGGCTTAATGATGTTCCAAAGAAATCATTAGGATTTTTTAATCTATTAATATCGTCAAAACTGTATTTATTTCCATGTTTCGCGTCAATTATCGATAAAGTTGTTCGGTAATACTTACTTTCTGGATCATGAATACTGGCAACCTGGTCTGGGGTAAATGGATATCCATTTAGTGCCTGGTTAGTTACTATTTTTGAAATAACATACGAATCCATGTAAGAAGGGAATAATTCCCTTATCTGATCATATGAAAATTGATAATTTGCATCTCTGACAAGTTGAACTGCATTAGATCTTACAATGTTAATACCACATAGATCTTTCATATCTTTGTAACTGAGAATAAACCCATGATGCGCCATTTCAAAAATAATATTGAAAATCTTTCCAAACTCATTAAGCTGTTTGAGTTCATTTACAGTAAAACTATGCCCTTTGCTTGCCATAAGAAAAGCTATAGTATGCTTGTGGCTATTTGTCTGGTTCTTTAAACGGATAATTTGATCAAAGGTAAATTTAAAACCATATTCAGCCTGTTGGGATGCCAATGAATACCATTCATGGTCATCTTTGTAAATCGGATTATGCATGATTTCAATTTCATCAAATGTAAAACGGTAACCAAAATTCACTATAAAATTTGCGATTGTAGTTTCGTTCTGATAGTTCGGATAATCCTTCCTAATTCGGCCAAACTCAATCAACATAGGTTCAGTGAATCTGATATTTTGAGAGCAAGCCTTCTGAACTGTTTCTGACAAATCCTTCTTGTTCTCAAATTTTTCCATTATTTCTTGATACATCAATTCAACATTATCCATACAAATTTCCCCACATTCAATGGTTTATATTCATATCTATCGGGTGTTTGCTCTTATTCTTGATAATCAATTTCTAATAAATAAATATTTCTTTTTTTATAAATTACTATTTACCTCTCAATATACATCTGTAAATTAAAACTGTCCTGAAACCAGGAGATGGTATCCGGACAGTTTTTAATAATGGATTTGTAATAATTCTTACTCGTACTTCACATCCACACTCATCCCGGGCAATAATCCCTCTGGGACCTCATCAAGATTGATGATCGTCTGGTAGACCACATCCCCGCCCAAAGAGTCCGCCATGGGCGCGATTTCCGCTACCATCCCGGTGATGTCCAATTCCAGTGCCTTGACGCGCACTGTCACCTCTTCACCCTTTTTCACTCTGACCACGTCGCGCTCGCTCAGGTCGGTCGTTTCCACGCGCAGGTGCTTTAGATCCACCATCGCCAGGATCAACTGCCCGGGGGTGACCCAGTCGCCGGGGTTAACGTTCAGCCTGCCCACCGTGCCGTCGAACGGCGCTTTGATCTCCATTTCATCCAGCGCGCTCTGGCTGGCCATCAATTGTGACTGCGCGTTGCTCACCCGGGCTTCGGCCAGTGCGATTGTTTCGGGATCGGAGCCGTTTTTCACCCGATCAAACATTGTCTGCGCGTTGGCCACTTCCGCCTTGGCGGCCTGCAGATCAGCTTCCGCCTGGTCCACATCCAGTTGACTGGGCATGCCGGTCAAATAGTTCAGGTTTGCCACCGCTTTGTCATAAGCCTTCTGAGCCGCGGAGAGCGCGGTCAACGCGCCCGCCTTGTTGACATTGTCGTCATCCAGGTCTACATAGTAGCTGTACGCGTCTTTGGCTTTCTCCAGCGTGTCTTTGGCCAGAATGAAGTCAGCTTTCGCGGCATTGATGGTGCTCTCGGAGCCGTTCCGGAAGTTACGGTAATCACGGCGCCGGATGGCATCATCCAGCGCTTTATTGGCTTCTGCCAGACGCACCAGCGCGGCTGCCCTCACCTTGTCAGCATCTCGGTTTACCATATCCAGCGCCTGTTGGGCGGAGAGCAACTCGAACCGCGCGGCTTCAACCGCCGCTTTCATTTTCTCCCTGCCGGATAGCACCACCAGAATGTCACCACTCTTCACGTCAGCCCCTATGGTCGTTCGTACTTCCTGAACCGACCCGCTGGTGCTGGCCATGAATTGCGCCTGATTCAGCGAGGTGACAACGCCAGAGGCGGTCACCCCGCCGGTGGTTTGAACATTCTTTTCTGCCGCACTCAGGTCCGGTTCTTCCGTGCGTTGTGCGGGAGCCGTCTGACCGGAGTCAAGAGACACAGTAGGCAGCGGTGTCGCCGCGCCTTTGAACCCGTCGCAACCGGTGAGCGTCAATAAGCTAACAACAGCGATATACAGGATCTTTTTCATTCTCAGTGAACAGCTTCCATTTTCTCAGCGACAGAGTCGCTGACAATCAAACCATCCTGCAGGGTGACCACCCGTCGGGCGTATTGGATGACGCGCGGATCATGCGTGGCAAAAATGAAGGTCACGCCGGTTTACGTGTTCAAGCGGGTCATTACTTCCATTACCTGTTTCCCGTTGGGGGTATCCAGGTTGGCCGTAGGTTCATCCGCCAGGATCAGCGCCGGGTTGGTAGCCAGCGCGCGGGCGACAGCCACGCGCTGCTGCTGGCCGCCGCTCAACTGGTCCGGCCTGTTCTTAGCCCTATCCGCCAGGTCGACCATTTCAAGCAGGTATTTGACGCGTTCTGCCCGTTCTGAAGCACTCTTACCGGCGAGCAACAGAGGCATCTCGATATTCTCATACGCCGTAAGGGTCGGGATAAGGGCAAAGAACTGGAATACAAATCCCAGTGACGCGGCACGGATATCCGCCCTCTGGTTGCGGTTCAGATTGGTCACATCTTTGCCGTTGACGTACACCTTACCGCTGGTGGGTTGATCAAGACAGCCAATCAATTGCAGCAGGGTTGTTTTACCGGAACCGGAGGGTCCTATCAATGCGGTGAACTCACCGGATTGAACACTCAAATTCACGCCGCGCAGCGCGTTTGTTTCCACATTCCCAATCTTATAGGTTCGGGTAACATTTTCAGTTTTTACGACTTCCATGATGAACTCCTCTAGTTCTTCCCACCACGCATGGCTTCCACCGGTTCCAACCGGGCTGCCATAATAGCCGGATACAACGCCGCCAGAATGGCTACGGCAAATGCCAGAATGGTCAAGGTGACAGCGTCATTGAATTGCATATACGCATATATACGCTCACCGATCAACAATCCGGTAGAACCCACATCGCCAAAATAAAACCCTACGGTAGACGCGTAATACACCATCAATCCGCCTATGATCAATCCGGCAATAATGCCGCCGATGGCGAGAAAGCCGGATTCAATGAAAAACATGGACATGATCCGGGTGCTCTTCATGCCAATCGCTGAAAGAATGCCGATCTCACGGGTACGTTCAAAAACCGACATCACCAGTGTGTTGACGATGACCGTAGCTGTGATCGCCAGAACAATCAGATAGATCAAGATCATGTAACTTCGCGAAAATTCTTCCATTTGCAGGATCATGTCGTTCATTTCCAGATAGGTTTTGATCTGCAACGAGTCAGTCGTTAATGCCGCGCGCACGGCATCAACCTGCCCGGGATCATCGAGAAGCACATAGATCAGGCTGGCATGTCCTTCCGTTTTGGTCAGTGCCTGTACTTTGGCAATGGGCAGGATGACGGTGTAATCGTCAAACGCCGGTGTACGGGTGGTGAAAATCCCGCGGATGGTAAACATTTGCTGGTCAACATCGCCATTGGATGTATTGGCCATCAGGTTTACACTGTCACCGGATTTCAGATTCATCTTTTGCGCCAGCGCCTGACCGATCATAATACCCGAGCGGTCATCCGGTTTGATCCATTCTCCGGAAAGGATTTCCTGTTTGAATGGATCACTGGCGGGAGATACCGGATCAACGCCAAACAACCGGATACCGTTGGTCTCGTCATTGTTTGTGATGATCCCGCTGGCAACCAGCCGCGGTGTGGCCACCTTAACCGGCGCGAGACCGGCAATCTTCTCTGCTGCCGCACCCGGGTCACCAATCAAGTCTTCAAAAGCCAAGCTGTTTTTGGCCTCATTGTACGTTTTTGCCTGCACCTGAAGGTGACCACTCTGTAATTTGACAGCCGATTCCATGGAATACCGCATTTCACCTGAAATAACGGAAGCCATCAGCAGTAAAAGGGCCAATCCGATTCCCAATGCAAGGGAAGAAAAGAAAGATCGCCGTTTATTACGCAATAATTCGCGAAAAGCCATTTTTATCAATTGGGTCATTTTGGCCTCACACCGTATGAAGGGCTTCTGCCGGCTCTTTGAGTGAAGCAGTTCGAGCCGGATAGAGCGATGAAATGACCGCGATGACCAGTACCGTGACTACCCTCTGCCAGATCTTCTCCAACCCGAGAGTGGAATACACCCTGCCTTTGATCAACGCGGTATATTCCGTCATGTTGGCGAATTGGCTGTAATCAAACCCTACCGATTTGAAAATACTGTTTACCAGCAAGCCCAGGGCGATCCCGGCTGCCAGCCCGACAAGTCCCATCATCGCGCCTTCCAAAATAAACATCGCGCTGATCTGGCGGGGTTTGATTCCCAGCGCGCCCATCACACCGATCTCCCGGGTTCGTTCAAATACGGCCATCAGCAGCATATTGAGGATACCGATCCCGGCAATCGCTAGAATGATCACCCCGAACACATCCATCACACTGTTTTTCCGTCCGATGGTCGCGCTCATTTCAGGGAAGTTCTTGATCCATGGATCAATTTCAAACCCGGGATTCGCGGCTTCCAACCGGGTGATCACTTTACTTTCTTCACCCAGATTTTTGAGAAAAAGAACTATTTCCGTTGCTTTACCATCCAACCCGAACAGGTATCCGGCTTCGTTCAACGAGATATACACTGTCCGTTTTTCTATTTCCGGTAAACCGACATCATAAATACCGGCAATCGTCATCGACCGCTTGACCTGCTGGTTATGAACGTCACTGCCGGCCATAGTAATCCGGTCACCTACGGTCACTTCCATGGCTTCCGCCAACCCGTTGCCGATCAGGATCATATCCTTATCATCAGCCGTCAGATCGCGGCCAGTTGTAATATTGGCCGAAATGAGGCTGACCGGTTTTTCTTTTTCCGGTTCCAAGCCGGTGATCGTCACCGAGAATGCCCCGGTGTGGTTGGTCAATATTCCGCCGGTATTGATCCGGCGTGATGCGGCTTCAACCTCAGGCATATTACCGGCATCCGTGAGGAGCTTCTGGTCATTTTCCAATGCCATTAAAGGCTTGCTGCCACTCTTCATTCGATAGCCATCCGCGTGAACCTGAACGTTCCCGCCCAGTACCTTCACTGCGTTGGCGTAGATGGCATCATTAAATCCAACCATCAGGCCGTCATACATCATCATCATTGCCAGGCTTAACGCGATTGAAAGAACCACGATCAACGTCCGGCGCTTATGCCGCCAGATGTTCCGCCAGGCCAGGAGCAAATACAAGTTCATAGAATACTCCCATCATTTACAGGATCGGGTGGAGATAACACCCGAAATTATTTTGCTGGAAACCATTCACGCATCGCTTCCAGATCGATCAAATGGATTGTTCCAGGTTCGGCCCCCAGGATTCGTTCCATTGAATCTGTGTACGCCCTGATCACCTGGTCCATTTCATTGATTGCCGCTTCAGCATCTCCGGGCGGGTCGGAATTAACCCGCAGAAGAATATAACCCAGAGAATCACTCATCTGAGTCAGTAATGCGTAGACGATCTTTCCAGCCATGGCGGGGAAATTGGTGTGAAAAACTCCCTGATCAATCCCCTCTTGAAATACGCGGTTCAGTAATTCCCCAATATTATGTACCGAAGATCCCAGCGTCTTCTGCCGTACAAGGGCATTCTCATCGGAATACCAGGCTCTGAGAATTGCCATCAAATAAGCTTTCTGGCTTGATTTCCATTGCATACCGGCCTGAATAATGGATTCCAGTTTTTGGATAGGCGAAAGAGATGGATTGTCCGCGATGGGCGCGACGACTTCCATTCCCTGACTGCTGGTTCGCTCGAGAAGAGCCTCCAACAGTGCCGATTTGGACGCGAAATAGTGAAAAAAAGCCCCTTTGGATATTCCCAGTTCGCCGATGATATCTTGAATAGACATATCAGCGTAACCTTTGGTGTATATCAGCTGTTGAGCGCAATCTAGAATTTCATTTTGTTTTGATATTCGGGTTGCTTCGTCAATTGTGCGGGCCATGCAACGTCCTTTAAACCGACGGTCGGTTTATTATTGACTATACAACGCAAAAAAAAGCCTGTCAATATTTTGACAGGCTTTTTGCACGGATTTTACAAAGCAACCATTTACCCCAATGCCACATCGAGGATCATCATTATGGCAAAACCCAGCATCACACCAATTGTGGCGCTGTGTGTATCATGTTTTTCCATCTGGGCTTCAGGGATCAGCTCTTCAACAACCACATAGATCATGGCGCCAGCCGCGAAAGCCAGTGCGTACGGCAAAATCGGCTGCATAAAAATGACAGCCGCCGCTCCGATCACCCCGGCGATGGGTTCCACAATACCGGAAGCCTGCCCCATCATAAAGCTCTTCCATCGGCTAAGTCCTTCACGGCGAAGAGGAACCGATACAGCCAGTCCTTCAGGGAAGTTTTGAATACCAATTCCCAGAGCAAGGGCAGCGGCGCCGGAAAGATCAGCGGATGGTATCCCCGCCGCCAATGCCCCGAAGGCAACCCCAACGGCAAGCCCTTCCGGAAAATTATGCAGGGTGATGGCCAGCACAAGCAACACACTGCGTTTCCATTTCGTTTTGATACCTTCGGCTTCCTCATCCGGAAAACCGATGTGCAAATGCGGGAGAATCCGGTCCACCCCCCATAGGAAAGCCCCACCCAGGAGAAAACCAACCACGGCCGGTACCCAGGCGGGACCGCCGTTGGCTTCGGCCATCTCGATAGCCGGTGCCAGCAGTGACCAGTAGCTGGCGGCGATCATCACACCGGCAGCAAAGCCAAGTAGCGAATCCAACAACCGGCGGTTGACGGATTTAAAACCAAAAACAGCTGCCGCCCCCAGTGCGGTCAAAAACCAGGTGAACAATGTGGCACATAGCGCCTGCCAGATCGGGTGTAGTGATGTAAACCATTGAATAGCCATGTTCGATCCTTTTTCCAGATGATACAAAATCAATCAAGATCAAATAAGAGGATTAAGTAAATCCTTCAATACAAAATAATAGCCGGTTTTTTTCAAGATTTCTACTTATTGTAGATTTCATTGCGAACATAAAAGCGGTTGTCATACAGGATTGGGACGGCTGTGCCGCTTATGATACTTTCGAGGTCTCCGCCTGTTCGGGCATGGATATGCAGATGCGGCTCGGTGGTATTGCCGCTGTTGCCAATCAGCCCTATCGGGTCACCGGCGATGACAGAATCACCCTGTTTGACGGAAATACTACCGTTTTTCATATGGGCGAGCAAAACCTGTACGTTTCCATCCTGGCAGTCAATATACACATGGTTGCCGGCCGGATGGGCAGTATCCAATGGTTCGCCAGGTTTGATGTCTTCCAATCCGTCAATGGTGGTATGTATGATGCCATCGCAGGGGCTGAATACCGGCTTTCCGAAAATCTCATAATCATCCAGCGATACAGGCATCAGGATAGAAGCATGCCGCCCGAATCTATCCAATCCCACAATATCCTGGGCGAAATTCTGTGAGCCGGCATCGTGATGGTGATTGATGATCCCGGTGCTCCCGGCTTGCGCGAAAAGGAAAGTCCCATCTTTCAGCGGGAACTGCAGGTTGACTGCCGTTCCGGAATATCGTGTTCCGATCAATTGATTGTAAAGAAGAACGCAAAAAATAACCGATGGGATTAAATACCAGATCATAGTCTTCCAGTCTGGTGAAAGAAGCTTTGCTTTTGTCCAAGCGTCCGAAGGCAATTGTATAAACGATATTACGGCGATCACGACCAAAATAACCAGTGACAGGTAACGGAAATAATAACTAGAGAGAAACCAGCCTTCACCCAGGAACATATACAGGGTCAGGCTGACAACCATTATTACATTGAACAACCACTCCAATCCGGAACGGTATTTATTTAGCAGATTGAACTGCAGAATCAAAGGAACAAATAACGGAATCAGTATTCCAAGCAGCGAATTCATTTACTCTCCAGGTTTTTCCATACAAAGCAAACAGTACTACAAATTTTTGATAACTTGCGCGTAAACGGAACAGGCATCGATAACCTGGTCCACGGCAACCTTTTCATCACGCATATGCGCCTGCTTATGTTCGCCCGGCCCATACCCGATAACAGGGATACCCTGTGAAACCACTGCCACGGCATTGGTACTGAAATCCCAGTACTCAAATGTTTCAGGTTTGTTGCCCTGAACATTGGTACAGGCGGTGATAAACGCCCGGGACAATGGATGGTCAAGATTGATCTGCCACGCGGTATGCAGGGGACGGTACACTAGCTCTTCCCCCGTCCAGGTAACACGCCTCATGGTATCGATCTCCCAAGAGGCATCTTTGCCGGCGATGATGCGGTCCATTTCTTCGTGGATGTCCTGTACGGTTTCACCGACGGCCATGCGCCGGTCAAGGTAAATCTGGCATTCAGATGGCACGGCGTTTAACGACACACTCGTGCTGCTGATGCGAGAAAGTACCAGAGTACCGTGCTGTCCCGGCTTGTTCATCAGGTTGAGATTGGTCTGATTTACCCGGTCGATGATCTCAGCCATTTCATACACAGCGTTTTTACCTTTTTCGGGTGCCGAACCATGTGCCGAGACGCCGTGAGTGGTGATAATCACCTGTGCCTTTCCTTTATGCCCGGTGGCGATCAGGTTGGCAGATGGTTCACAAATGACCGCGAAATCTGGCTTCTTCTTCAAGCCTGCCAGAACATGTTTCAAGGCTTCGCCGTCACAATCTTCTTCGAAGGTTGAACATGACACATATACCGTTTTACCATCCAGAAAACCGTTGTCCTTTGCCGCAGCCGCCGCGAAGATGGAAGCTGCCGCGCCCGATTTCATGTCAACCGAACCGCGTCCCCAAAGAAAACCATCTTTTATCATGCCGCTGAATGGCGGCTGCTCCCATTGGTCAGCGTCATTTACCTGAACGGTATCAATATGAGAATCAAACAGGATGACGGTGTCACCGCTGCCTACCCGGCCGATCACATTGCCATAGCGGTCCAGGGTGACTTCGTCAAACCCCATTGTTTCCATCTTTGATTTGATTAACTGGATAGCCTCGCCTTCGTAGCCGGAATAACTTTGAACACGCACCAACTGGCTCGTGAATGCGATCAGTTCATTCGTTATATCATTCCCATTACGTATAAGTGGGTACATAGTTAACTCCAATGAATAAGATAACCGATAAGAATAAATACTTTTACGGCGCGGATGTTTCCATCAATTGCCAGTAACCGGGTGACGTTTCTGCACAGGTGACTTTCACTTCAGAAGGCGGATTGATGTACTCAATCCGGTAGACTTCGATGTAATCGTTGTTGTACAACTCAACCAGGTGCACCCAGGGTGCCTCATTCATCCGGGTCAGATCAAGCTTGCTGGCATTGGCATCCGGTTTCTTGGTTCGAACCAGATACTTGAACCCACGCTCGTGAATCTCTTTCCACAGGTCATTGAACATGGGAACCTGCTGCAATCCGAACATGTCAACCGGCAGCGAACGGCTCACCGGCGTCACCTGGTATACCTGACGGTCAGCTTTGGTCACCATACATTGGATTAGATCAGGCCTCAGCCAGTAACCGAACCACTCGGCAAACAGCACCCTGTCACCGGGTTGGGCTTCGCGGTTGATGGCTTTCAGCGCGATGCAGTGATACCCGTCTTTCTCACATTCGCCAGTCGTGCCGCTGATATATTCGGCTGTTTGCCTTGTTAAGAAAAAAGTACCGATATCGACGGAAAATTCTGAGAACATCATCACCGGGATCATCAGAACAATGGCCATTTTCACCACGGTGAACTCTTTTTTCCTCCACAAATGCTCAATACTATACGCAGGAAGCAAAGTAAACAGCAGGATGGTCGCCAGGAAATAACGCATCAAAAAAGAAGATGGTCGTAGCAGCACCCAGAGCATGAATCCGGTCAGGGCTGCCAATGTGACCTGAAAAACCAGATTCTCGGCGAACTTCTTCCGGAAGAACCCCACGAACAGGCAGAGAGGGAGGAAGGCAAGTATCAGAGGTGACAACCGCCCGGATTTCCATTCGTTCAGGCCATAGAAAAGCGAAAGCGGTAATGAGCGAAGGAGGTTTTGCAGAGATTCGAACTGCGTTTCCGGGTTGAATGAATAATTTGACAGGTTTCCTTCTGGAACATTCAACGGATTCCCGAAAATGTACGTGTTCTTAATAATCAATGGTGAAAACCCGAGGATCGCCGCAATACTTAAAGCCAGACAGGCTTTGAATGCCGGACTGCTCCATATCTTTTTCCACTCAACGGAATTCCCCGAGAAATATCGAAAGAGGATGAATAACCCCAAAACGGGGATGAACGCGATCAGATAGGATATCTTTGCGTAAACCGAAAGCCCGGCAAAAAAACCTGCCAGCGCGTAAAGAGGAATGTCAAAATCACGATCTTCCGGAATAAGCAGAAATACAGCCGTTAATCCCAGGAGGGCTGGAGCCAGGTCTGAAGTCCCCTTGCCGATCAGCCAGATGAATACCGGTGACGTGAACAGAAATGCCAGTAAAACCCAGGAACCCTCTTTTTTTATTCCAAGGCTGCGCCCGATCAAAACCAGAATGGCGGCAATGGCTGTTACCAGAATCAAGTCATTCAGCCGTCCGGCTTCGCGGACATCCAGAGACATAAACGCCGCGTAATGCATCTCTGTGAATAATCCGGGTACGCTGTAATCACTTTGATCAGGCACCGTGACAAGGTGATGTGATTCAGCGATGATCTTCGCCCAGGGCATATACAACTGCGCCCCGTCACCGGAAAGCGGCCGCCCAA
The DNA here is from genome assembly GCA_964420535.1 of uncultured Leptolinea sp. Classification (GTDB taxonomy): domain Bacteria; phylum Chloroflexota; class Anaerolineae; order Anaerolineales; family Anaerolineaceae; genus Leptolinea. The sequence goes on from CAYQTY010000017.1 coordinate 20,279, forward strand.
AGGTGGAAAACGTGAGTAAATAAAAAACCACGCAGGCAGCCGCGATAATTTTCCAGCCGATATCCAGGTCACGTATATTTCCTAAATATGTGCTGACCTCAATTACAGCCTGCCATAATTTCTTATGAACGAGAAAAATGAAATATGCCAATCCCGGGATGAGCAAAACCAGTATCGCGCTTGTATAAAACACGCCAAAAATAGCCAGTAACAGAAGAATGAAGGAGACTACGCTGAAACCCAGAATATAGGAAAGAAGCAAAAATCGTATTCCAGAACGATGGATTTTTTCAACACTTCCCCATGGTTTTAATCGGAGCAAGAAAGCGCCAATACCGGCACAGGAAACGGAATATAACAAAAGGTACAGGGCGGATTTCAGAAAGATCATAGCGAGGTGTATTTCCAGAATTGGAAGAAATAAGATGTCAACGCATTGCTGAGATCGGCAAATTCTTTTTCAAAACCCAGCCGGGAGAAGAATGATTCAAATTCCGGAGGGCCGTAACAGATCAGGTACACAGCGATTGTTACCAGAATCCAGATAGTTAGCAATGCATTAATCCAGACCTGGTGTGTTGGTTGATCCATCCAATCATTCATATGCATTTCCTTACATTGCCTTCCTCTCACCTGTTGAATTATATGCGATTTCGCGTTACCCTCTAATATGGCAGGCAGTCAGGATAGGCACGCCTGTTAATATTTCTCATAT
>CAYQTY010000018.1:0-12777 GCA_964420535.1 uncultured Leptolinea sp.
TTTTTTCCGGTTTCGGTTCATAATTAGACATAATGCTAATTATAGCTAATATGCTAATTTTGTCAACGGTTTGTTGAAATGATCTGTCATAATTTTCAACTATATGGAATCAAAAATACGCAATCCTGTCTACATCGTGGAAGCAGTATTGCGTATTGAAAATTTTTAATCTATAAGTTGTTGTCTGGCTTATCGCCAAAGACCAAACACCATTCCAAACAGCACGAAATTGACCAGGTGGTTGCCAACTTCGATCGCCCAGATCTTAAATCCATGACCGGCAAACAGTTTATTGACCATGTATGTGGGGGCAACAACTCCGGCCCATAGCATCAAGCCGACCAGGGCGCCATTTCCAATATTTACTCCACCGGGCAGTTGACTGCCCAGCCAGTTGACCATCAACCCGATAAAGATAGCCTGCACAAGCGAAGAAAGTACAGTCAGCCCCCACACAACTCCCATATTCGTTGTGGCGCCGGGATCATCCTTCTCTGTCTTGCCGATCCCTTTCCACCAGATAGGGAAGAATGTCTTGGGGTTGTACCACAGCGATCCGCTTACCATGCTGATCACCACACAAATCAGAACGGCCAGCCAGTTGATAGATAAAGTTAACATATCGTTTTCTCCAATACAAACCACGGAATATCATCATAAATGTACTTGAATCCAACAGGTTTTTCTACTCTTTGCGAAGATTTGTATAAGTTTAAAACACAGCCCCCCACGTCTTCAAATGATATGTTTGTAGAAATGAAAAAGGGCTGGCCATCGGCCAGCCCTTAAATAATCTGATTAGTTGCCGGTTACGCCAGCTTCAGCACAACCATCTTACCGCGCAGCGAATATTTTCCGCCGCTCTTCTGCAGCACCTGACGGGCATGCTGTTCGGCTACATCAACAAAGGTGCAATCAGATTGGATATCGATCGCGCCGATGGATTTGCCCGAGATGCCGACTTCGCTGGCGATCGCGCCCACCACGTCACCCGGGCGGATGCCGTGCTGGTTGCCCAGGTTCATACGGAAGCGTACCATGCCGGCTTCCGGGGCCTTGCGCGGACGGGATCCACCGCGTGACTGCCCGGCAGAGCCGCGATTATCGCGGCTGTCACGGCTGGCGTAGCCGTCGCGGCGGTCACCGCGGCCGGTCTGGCTGCGGGTGATGGGAGCCGGGTCGGTGAGGTCCATGGAGGGGACAGCGGTCTCACCGGAGCGGGCCAGTTTGATGGCTGCCGCGGCGATTTCCATCGGGTTGAAGCCGAATTCAGACATTTTTGTCACAAGCGCGATCTCGCGTTTGAGTTTGCCGTCGCTCATTTCCGCGGTGAGTTTTTCAGCGAAACGTTCGTCACGTTTCTGCAGGATCTCTTCGCGGGTGGGCAGTGTGTATTCAGAGATCTTCTGTTTGACATACCCTTCGATCTGGGAGAGGCGTCCGCGTTCGCGGGAATGGATGAAGGTGATGGCGTTGCCCTTCTTGCCGGCGCGGCCGGTGCGGCCGATGCGGTGGATGTAATCTTCGGTGTCTTCGGGCATGTCATAGTTGAAGACGTGTGACACGTCATCGATATCCAGACCGCGGGCAGCCACATCTGTGGCAATAAGCAGGTTGATGACTTTGCGGCGGAAGCGGTCCATTACCCATTCGCGTTTGCTCTGGTCCAGGTCACCGTGCAGGGCGCCGGCCGGGTAACCCAGGCGGTTGAGTTCGTCGGAAAGTTCCTGGGCGCGGGCTTTGGTTCGGGTGAAGACCAGCGCGCTCTTTACTTCTTCGGCTTCGAGGATGCGCAGCAGCACGGCCTGTTTGTTCTCGTCACGCACCCGCAGGAACTGCTGGGTGGTTTCAGCAACAGTGCGCTGACCGGTGATGACGGATAACTGCAACGGATTGTCAATATACTTGGCAGCCAGTTTGCGGATGGCGTCGGGCAGGGTGGCGGAGAACAGCGCGGTCTGGCGTTCCGCGGGGATGGCTTTGAAAATGGTCTCAACATCTTCGATGAAGCCCATTTCGAGCATTTCATCCGCTTCGTCGAGTACCATATATTTGACATGGCTCAGATCGAGCAATTTCTTTTTGATCAGGTCGAGCAGGCGCCCGGGGGTACCCACCACCACGTCAACACCGCGATCGATCTGGCGTAACTGAATGCTGTAGGCCTGGCCGCCGTAGACGGTCATCAGACGGAGCGGGGTTTCCTGCGCCATCTGTTTGGCGGCTTCCGTCACCTGAATGGCGAGTTCGCGCGTGGGGGCGAGGATCAACGCCTGGGGGGCGCGCAGTTTGCCGGATTCGATTTTGTGCAGCATAGGCAGTACGAACGCGGCGGTCTTGCCGGTACCGGTCTGCGCCTGGCCGATGACACTTCGTCCTTCCAGCAGCGCCGGAATGGCAGCTTCCTGGATGGGGGTGGGGGATTCGAATCCCATTTCGCGAACAGCCTGGATAAATTGGGGCTGTAAGCCGAGTTCTTCAAACGATAAAGCCATGAAACAATCTCCTGTTTTGTCTGCTATGCGCGCGCGGCGGAAACCCGTCAGTTATGACGCGGCAGCAGAACACACTATGATCTCCCGGACCCGATGGCGGGCGGCCCGATAAAGATCCCGGGGAGATGCGCTGTTTCAGGCATCCCGGCATATCAGAGTCAACTCTGACGGCCGATAGACGATTCCAATTCTCACCATTGGACGGTCCCGAATGCTCTTTGCTAAATCGAGTATCCGGGGCATCCTGTCGACGGCCTTCCGGCCGGAAAATTCTCAACAAAAACAACCCGCAAAACACTGCTTTTTGTTACCCAAAGAGCGCATCACACAATAACTGCCGGATTATACACCGTTTTTAAAAAGTAGGTTGGTCAAACCGCCATAAAACGAAATTCATTTCCATGGGAAGTAATTTTGTTTACGCCAGTGCGGCGGTTTGCCCAACATGGCACAGTCCGGCAAGGTTCTATATCATTTTGCACCCGGATTAATCTGGGGAAACAAATTATGTAAGGGGTTTAATTCTCCTGCGGATATAATGGCCGTGGAATTTTATAAACAAACAGGTTATTACATATAGTGGTTAAACGGAGGAAATGAATGGCATACCGGAATGACATCCCGTTGGAAAATGACCAACTCTCCACATGGAAAGGAATATATCTTCTTGGTGGAATTGCCACCATCCTTGTACTGATTGGCATATTGCTGGATATGGTATTCGGGTCCATTACCGGCGGAAATCTTTCGGAGTTGCCATTGACGGCGGTTGACCGGTTCATTCAGTTCCAAACGAATCCGCTGCTCGGGCTTTACTACCTTGATCTGCTCAATGCGATCAATCAGATCATTATGATCCCTGTATATTTCGCCGTTTTTGCCGCTTTGCGCCGCGCAAACCTTCCGCTTGCCGCGCTTGGCCTGATCTTTTTCCTGGTTGGAACCGTGGTGTTCATCACCAACAACACAGCTCTGCCTATGTTGGAGTTGAGTCAGAAATACGCCGCGGCGTCGTCTGAATCTCAGAAATTGCTGTTTTCCGCGGCCGGTGAAGCCATGCTGGCGCGGGGAATGCATGGCAGCGCCGGAGTTTTTCCGGGTTTTCTGATCCCCAACATTGGTACTATCCTGTTGGCTGGCGCCATGCTGGATGGAAAAGTGTTCAGCCGCCTTTCCGGTATTATTGGGATGGCAGGCAGCGCCCTGTTAATGGTCTATACCATTCTGGTGACTTTCCTTCCTTCGGTGAAAGATATCGCGATGGCCGTTTCCATGCCCGGCGGTTTGTTAATGATGGCCTGGCTGGTGATGGTCACCATTCGGCTATTCCGGCTATCAAAATTGTCCTGATCGTCCTGCGCCTGCTATTCTGGAATACTACTTGGATAAACGAAACGATGATCACGAGGTAGAACTTACCGGCGGCACGATGACGGCAGTCACCCGCGCGGGAGATACCGTTCGGCGTACAGCCGGTCCGTGGACGCCCCGCGTTCACCAGTTGTTGGCTCACCTGCGTTCGCGGGGTATCACGGAAGTGCCAGAACCGCTCGGCTTTGACCTCGAAGGGCGCGAAATGTTGTCATTTCTGTCGGGAACAGCAGCGGAAACTCTGGTAGGGGAACTCCGTACAGACGATGTGCTTACACAGGCCGCCCGCCTGCTGCGACGCATGCATGATGCCACAACCGGCATCGCCGCCGATTGGATGGACGGCTGGCAGTCACCCCCGCGAGAACCGTTGGAGGTTATCTGCCATGGTGACTTTGCCCCGTACAATTGCCTGTTTGAAGGCAGCCGCCTGACAGGTGTGATCGATTTTGACAACTCCGGCCCCGGCCCGCGACTGTGGGATATCAGCTATGCCATCTACCGCTTCGCGCCGGTCACCGCGCCAACCAACCCGGAACACTTCGGGTCCATTGGTGAACAGGCCCGGCGTGCTCGCCTATTTTGTGACGCGTACCGGCAAGAGGACCGCTCCGGCGTGGTCGATGCACTACTGGAGCGGATCAAGGCTATGGCAGATAGCCTCCGCGAAGGCGCGGCCCGGGGCGATAAACGGTTTCAGGCTAATATTGACACCGGTCACTTGAAAATTTACGAGGATGACCTGGCGCACCTTATTACACACCGTGATGAATATCAAATGTGTGTTGGGTAAACCGCACTCTGCGTTGGACGGGATTGGTTTGCGATGACCATGTCAAAATATGAGTGTTTTTCCCAGCGATTACATAAAGTAGGTTGGACAAACCGCCGGTTGCCAATATCAATGCCAAGATCATTCACTCTATTAATCACAGAGTGGCGGTTTGCCCAACAAGGCACAACCTCAAGAAACCCCTTCCGCTGGAAATGAAACCGCTACCTCTGGCTTGTGTTGGGTAAAACGCACTCCAAAATAACCGGGATTGGTTTTCAATGACTGTGTCAATGGTCGGGCGGTTTACCCAACCTACGGCAAGGCTGGAAGTATGTACTTTTCCACCATTACCGCCGGGTCTGTCCGGTCTTTTGACAGTACATCCGGGTCGCAGGTGATCGTCACCACCAGATCCCGTTGCGGGATGACGATGATGTGCTGGTTGCCCATCCCCTGCGCGGCAAAGGTTGGCAAAGCTTTTTGGGTTTTGCTGTCATACGTGCTGTAAATCCACCATAGATACCCGTATGATGTGAGGTCGTCCACTTTCACCTGTGATCGGGTGGATTCTTCCACCCAGGCTTCCGGCACCACCTGCGCGCCATTCCACCGGCCATGTTGCAGGTAAAGCTGGCCAAATTTTGCCATGTCGCGCGGGGTGAGGTACAGCAGGTGACCGCCGCCGTAATACCCTTTGGGATCGGTCTCCCAGCGGTAATTCGTGATGCCCAGCGGACCGAAAAGGTATTTTTCTGCGAAATCCTTTGTGCTCATGCCGCTGGCCCGGGTGATCACCCCGGAAAGCAGGTGGGTCAACCCGGTGTTGTAGGAAAACTTCTGCCCTGCGGCCTGGTCTTTTGGCTGACCGATGGTGTAGGCAAACCAGTCCGGGCTGGCCATCCAACGGTTCAGGGTCTGGTCCGTGGGAGTTTGCCCGCTGGTCATGGTCAACGCGTGGCGGATGGTGATTTCCTTCTTATTGTATTTATCCGGCTCAGAGAAATACTCCGGCAGGAAATCCGCGATGGGTTGGTCAAGGCTCTCGATCAAGCCCTTATCCAGCGCGATGCCCACCAGCGCGGACAAGACACTCTTGGTGACCGAAAAGACGTGCGTGTAAGTGTTTTCTTTGTGGCCCTGGTAATACTTTTCATACACAATCACCCCATCTTGCTGAACCAGAATACTATACAGGTTGGGATAATTCTTTTCGACCTCTGCTTCCATCTTCTTTGTCAGCTCAAGGTCCAAAGCCTGTACAGACCCCGGTATAGATGTGGTGACGTATACCGGTGCCGCGGCAGGAGTGCCGGAACAGGCGGAGAGAACGGAAAGAAAGATCAGAATAAGGAAAACCAAACGCCAGTTATTTTTCATGGTATCGTGTGGAATTGTACTTTAAACAGGCGATGGTCAGACCAACTGTGTGAGTGCTTTAATCAGCCGTTCAATCTGTTCCCGGGTGTGACGGGCGCAAATAGCCAGCCGCAACGCGCCGCCAGACGGGGTGCTGGTGTAGTTGCGCACATGGTCAACAGCTATGCCCTGTTCAAAAAGGAGCCGGCAAATCGCTCCCGGAGAAAAACCCTCCCTCGCAGGCAGGCAAATAATGGGGACGGGTGTGTCTTCCACATCCCAACCTATCGCGCGCAATCCGTCCCGCGCCTGTTTCACATTTGCATGCAGTTGATCACGCAAACCGGGATTTAAGCGCGCGATCTCCAGGGCTTTCGCCGAAGCGGCAGCGGTCACCAATGGCAGTGGACTGGCGCCCGTCAGTATCCCGGAATTCTGGTCCACCCGGTCGATCCATTCCGCCGGCCCGGTAATGATCCCGCCGTACCCGCCGAGTGCCTTGGCCAGCGTTCCGCTGGTTTTTACATTTTCCGAAATCAGGTTGAAAAAATCGAGAATTCCACGCCCGTGTTCTCCCAGCACTCCCACTCCGTGGGCATCGTCAAGGAATGCGTGGCCATGATAGGGTTCGATGACGGAAAGGTAATCCGGCAGGGGCGTGATTTCACCCGATACCGGAAATACCGCATCGCTGATAACCAGTGGACGTTCACCGGATTGAAGCTCTTCGCGGATCTTTTCTGCCAGATCCTCCGGTGAGCGGTGGCGGAATACCGTGGTGATTTTCGTAGACGCCTGCGCGGCATCCCATAGACTGTAATGCGCTACCGAATCAATGAAGATGTGGTCATTGGCCGTGGAGTCTGTTTGCAGCAGAATCCCCACCCCCATGTAGCCGGAGGGGAAAAACAGGGCTTTCTCTGAAGCAAAATAAAGGCAGGCTTGCTCTTCTAGTTCGTCGTATACCGGGTGTTCACCGAACCCCCCACGCGACGCGGCTGTGGACAACCCGTATTTTCGCAGGGCTTCTTCTGACGCCTTGATCACCTCCGGGTGACTCTGCAGGCACAGGTAACCGGTGCCGCAGAAATAGTCCACTTCGCGGCCGTCGATCGTCACTCTTGGTCCGATGGGACTCTGGATCTGGTGATCAGTCTGTGCCATAGTGCGGGTTCGATTCGCGGCAAAAGCCCATATCGTTAGACGTTCTCTTTGATATTGCGTAAAAGAATAAAAGCCACAATCAGATTCAGGGCCGTGACTGTCAGGAACGGGATCAGGATACCAAGACTGTCAGGAACACCGCGTATCGCCATATTCACACCCATCGCGCTGACACCCAATCCCATGGTGATGGATTTCAGAATGAAGACTGACGAGAGCAGGTATCCCCACGCGCTGCCTTTTAGCAGCAATATGCCGCCCAGCACAGCCAGCGGAATGATGAGTACCAGATCCATTGCCTGGATGACCAGCGTGGTTGTGTTTTCCAGCGCCGGGGTGGTTCCGTTGACCAGCGGCGGGACGATCCGTCCCAGCCAGGCCAACGTCAAAAACGCGCCCACGGTGAACATCAGGGCGGCAATCCAGCCGCGCGGCAGCTTGTCTGAGAAATGGGCAGGCAGGTCACTCAGGTCAAAGGATAGCATGCTAAGGATAAAGGCGTACAGGCTCAAGCCGAAGAGGACTACATACACCAGGAACAGGTCGTTATAGGCCGTCAGCATCGACATGGACATATAGGTATAAAGGAAGAAGCCCAGCGTTCCGGTGAGTAGCAGCCTTCCGCGAAGTGAACCGCGAAACGCCATTAGTGTGGAAACAGCCAGCAGCGGCAGCCCTATCACCAATGTGATCAGGTCATTCCCCTGCATCTGTGCGGCAGTGCTGACGGTATCAAACCAGTAAAGCCCCTGCATGTTGATCGTCACCTGCTCGCCGCGCAAAGTTTTGTACGGCATTGGATTTCCGGGGAACTGGTAAAACAATCCCATGCAGACGGCGAATAACGCGAGTACAAAGATAGGAATGATCAGCCAGGTCAGGTATTTCTGATTCTTCATGTAGTGATCCTACGAAAGCATATTTTCTGGTTCAGGATTCAGTAATGTTTTTTTGCATCAGGTATAACACCCGGATGCCAATAAATCCCAGAATGGCGAATGTGCCGGAAAAACCAATGTATTGCCCGATGGATAAATATATCCCTGCCATCGCCTGAAATACCGATTGGCTGATAACCACCAACCCAATGATACTAAGCAGGCTGAGCATCATAAAGGCAAGACCGCAGACCAGTGGTTTTTTGTTCCATAACATGAAACCGGTAATATAACAAACGGGAGGGATAATCCCCAGATCCAGGACAAAAGTTATCTCGGTTGTGTAGATGTCGAGGTTGGGCGGGTAGATCCCCTGAAATAGTGGGCCGAGTATTTCACTTAACCAGACAAATACAGAAAGACCCGCGAAAAACAGAAGATAGGCGGCTCCGCGGTAGGGGAATCCGGATATTATCTGGGATGGCAGAGAATTAAAATCGACAGAGAAATATGCCAGGATTAGAGAGAAAAAACTAAGGGAGAAATACGCAATGTATGCGAGAAACAGATTGTTGTATGCCACACCCAGCGCCATGGACGCGGAATTGTAAACAAAATAGGTGAGGATCCCTGTCAGGAAGAAAGCCCCCTTGAGTGACCCTTTTCTATACTTCAAGTAGGTTAACACTAGTAAGGGGAGCGCGGCAAACAATGTGACGGCATCCGTACCGCGGGTGATCGGTGCGCGGAAGTAGCTGTCAAACTGGTAGATTCCCTGACCGTACAGGCGCACTTCCTTTCCGTGTATGCTGGTCACCGTATTCGGGCCGGGTCCGCCGGTGGAGAACAACCCGGTACAGGTGACGATCACTACAACCAGAATCAAAAGTGGGATCAAATAATCCAGCGCCCTACTTGTTTTCATTTTATTCTCCATTGATACGGATTTATTGATTAAACCCGCATGACACGGGTGGCACGGATTTACAATCCTTTTTGTCTCACATATTCCGAGACATCTGAATTGATGACCATGTCTTCCATGGTGAAGTACGCCCAGGGTTTCCCATCGTCCATCCAGGTGGCTGAACCGGTTTCGAATTGCACTTTCCCGTCCACCAGCTTTGTTGATTCGGTGTGATTGATCCACAGCACCTTACCGGTGCTTTTCGTATCGTGATACCGCATGGACTCAAAATACTCGGCAAATCCTGTGTCAGGGTTGAACCGCACAATAAAAGAATCAGTGGTGTTATTAAAGGGGACCACCAGTTGGGCGGTGTTGTCATCCACCGGCAACCAGCTTACACCGGGAGTGGTCAGAAATACAGCCGGAAACCAGGCGGTCTCTGCCCACAATCCGAGGTTCGCGGCCTGGTCGAGCTTTTCACCCTCTTCTGTCCCGAAAGGCAGTTCCATCCGACCTTTGCCATCGATATACCGTTCATTCACTTTCATAAAGGGGATGGTGAAAAAGGTGGTTTCAATATAATGACGGTAATTCTTGCCGGCTTCGTGTGTGAAGCGGAAGCGGGACGGCATCATTAATGGACCGGCTGGCCGAAGTGACGCCCGTCCGGTGATCACAACAGATTTAATGACCGGGATATTTTCACCATAGACAACCCGGTAATACCGCTCCACCGGAGCAGGGAGATCAGCAGGCAGGGGAATCGTTTTTATTTCGCCGTCTTTTTCCGGATAGGCCGGAAAAGGCGTTGATTTTATCTGCAAACCTGCCCAGATGAGAACAAAAACGGGAATTATTAACAGTGCTATTCGTAAAATGATTTCCATGGCCTAATCCTTTTGATCCAGTCAATTCTACAATATTCATACGAAAAAACCACCCGCCGGGTGGTTTTTCATCTTTGAGCGAGATGACTATTTCAAGTTTTCTGTAATGCGCGACATGTTGTATTTCATCATATCGATGTAGGTTGGGGCTATTCCATCCGACGCGGTGATAGAGTGGGTATACAGATCGGTGACTACCTTGATGCCGGTTTCCTTTGCAACCTGTTCCGCAAGCTGCGGGTTCGTTCCGGTTTCAAGGAATATCGCCGTGGCGCCAGTCTCTTTGATATGATCCACCAGCCGGGCCAATTGTTGGGCAGAAGGTGACGCCCCGGAGCTTACACTAGGAACGATCGTGCCGATTAACTTGAAATCATACCGGTCGGCAAAATAGCCAAAGCTCTCGTGGTTGGTGACGATCAAACGCTTTTCTGCGGGAATGGTTTGTGCCTGTTCACGCAGGTAAGCATCCAGATCTTTCAATTTGGCGATATATGTTTCCGCGTTCTTCGTGTAGACGTCTTTTCCTTCCGGATCAACAGTAGTCAATCCATCACGTATATTTTCCACATATTTGATCACGCTGATGGGATCCAGCCAGAAATGCGGGTCGCCGCCTTCTTCATCAGATGCTATTTCCCCTTCGCGAACGGTACGATTGGGGAGTCCGCTGTTTGCGACAATCACTTTATGCTCGCCGCCCGCGTTCTGGATCAATTTATCCAACCAACCTTCAATTCCGCCATTGATAATGACAACCGGACTGTCGGCTATCTTTGCCACATCAGACGGGACCGGTTCAAAGGCGTGAGGGTCCATTTCACGAGGCATCAATGATTCGACAGTAGCGCGGTCACCCGCTACATTCGCCGCGATATCCGCCAGAAATGATTCCGCCGCAACAACTTTCAACGTATTGGAATTTGTAGCGGCTGGTATAGTCTGGCAGGCTGAAAGTACAAGGCTGGCAAAAAACAGCGCCATTATTGTGATAATGAAACCCTTTTTCATATACTCCTCCAAAAAAAGCTCTTGCGAGCGATGATACGAATTATTTCTTCTGGCAGTCTGCGCATTGGCCAAACAACTGAAACCAGTGTTCGGTAATGCAATACCCGGATCGTTTCGCCACATTTTCCATCAATGGGGTCAGGTCGTCTCCATTGAAGAATTCCGCTTTTCCGCAGCAAGTACAGATTAACAGGTGCTCGTGGCCCACCGGAGCGCGCAAATACATATTACATGCTCCAGGTTGATGCACCCGCTGCACCAACCCGAGTGCTTCAAGCCGTTCCAGTGTGCGGTACACAGTGACCAATCCCAAACCGGACTGGCGTTTCCGGCCGATTTCAAAGATCTCCAGTGGTTCCAGCGCCCTCTGGCTTTCAAGGATCACATCCACAATCGTATTCCGGGCTTCCGTCTGACGGTACCCGCTTGCCTGCAGCATTTTTATCCACTCATCTGCCAGTAATTTCAATGATTCCATTTAATTCCGTCGCTTATTGAAACTGATTTTCAATTATATGGCGGTTAAATGAAATGTCAAGGATTTTGCTTTGATAATTCGTCCGGCAAAGGCCAATCTTCCAGAGATTCCGCTGGTTTCTCAGAAAATCCCGTGATCATTCTGACAGCTTCCGCGATCTGGTCTGCCTCGCCTATCAAACCGACCCGATCATCGGCTTCAAATAATGTGGCAGATTTGGGGTTCGGAGTCAGGTGGTTGCTCCTCATTAAGGCAACTACTGACGCGCCGGTAAGGGCGCGGATATTGGTTTCTGCCAGTGAACGGCCAATGATCCCGCTGTTATCTTCCACTTTTACCCAGGTAATTCCAATGGTTCCGGCAGAATTCATAAGATTGCGCAGTGTTTGTGATTCTTCAACAGAATTGATGTCAATGTTATATTGATCCTGCCTGACGGCTTCGGTGTATTGATACACCTCACTCAATGGATAATCGAGTTCCAGCAGTAAATGCCGGATGATCTCAAGTCCACCCTCTAGCTCGGGTTGAATCAACTCACGGGCGCCAAGCGAATGTAAATATTCCACAGCTTCCACCGCTGAAACCCGGCTTATGATGGTCAAATCGGGTTTGATATGATGTGCCGCAGAAATAATGGAGGCGCAGGCGGCATCATCCGGCAAAGTGACAACCAACAGGCGGGCTTTTTCGAGCCGGGCAAATTGAAGGATTTCAGAATTCGCCGCGTCGCCATAAAGGGCTGGTATTCCCCGGCGGGTTAATTCCTGGATCCGCTGCGCGTCGGAGTCGATGACCAGTTGTGGAATAGCCAACCGCTCCAGCACGTTGACCATGTGAGTCCCCACCCGGCCGAACCCAACAATCGCTACATGTCCCTCGGTAATTTCATCCAGAATAACCGGCTGGATGCTCTGGCGGTCGAGTTGCTTCCAGATGAAAGGGCTTCTTCTCAGCCATTTTTCCAGTAACGGCATCAGACGGTACATCAACGGGTTGACGGTAATGGATATCAGGGAACCGGCTAGCAGCAGGGAATACTGGTCTTGATTCAAAAGGTTTAATTTCAAACCTTCCTGCCCGAGAATAAAGGAAAACTCACCGATCTGACTTAACCCAACGGCAACTACTAGAAATGTAATCGCCGGCCGGCGAATGATGACGCCCAGTAGTAATGTAATGATAAATTTTCCAACAATAATAAGCAGCGAGATCAGTATCACCTGCCAGAGATTCTGCCAGAGAAAAAGCGGGTTTACCAGCATCCCGACAGACACGAAAAAAAGCACGGCAAAAGATTCTCTGAAGGGCAGGATATCCGCGCCTACCTGATGACTCAAATGGGATTGGCTGATGATCGCCCCGGCTACAAACGCGCCAAGAGCCAGCGAAACACCAAAGAAAGCCGCGGAACCAAGAGCGGTTCCGAGACTGATGGCCAGAACAGCCAGT
>CAYQTY010000018.1:12787-18589 GCA_964420535.1 uncultured Leptolinea sp.
GTACGAAAGCGCCGAACCTGGTTGGTATCGCGTTTCCTGCACCGTGCGCGAGGGCGACGTGCCAAGCCTGCTGCTAAGGGTCACAACCCAAAAGAGGCATATCGCGTCCAGCACCATGAAAAGGTTTCGCGGCTGAATATGATCGGCATGACAACCAGAATCAAAACCGAAAGGATATCTTCCATTACCAGCCACCCTACGGCTGCCTGCCCGTGAGACGTATTGAGCAGTGAGTTATCCATCAGCCCGCGTAAGAGTACAACTGTGCTGGCGACGGAAATAGCCAGACCAAACAGAATACTGGAAGAGATTGACCATCCCCAGGCGCGGGTAATTACAAACCCGATCAATGTGGCGGAGGCAGTTTGAAACAGGGCGCCGGGAATGGCTACATCACGGACCTTCCACAGGTCTTCAAACGAAAAATGAAGCCCGACACCAAGCATCAAAAAGATCACACCCAACTCAGCAAGTTGTTGAATAGTAGAGACATCACCAATAAATCCAGGTGTAAACGGGCCGATGAGAATGCCGGCCAGCAGGTAACCGACGATGGGGGGCAATCCTATCCGGCGTGCGGTGGCTCCTCCGATAAAGGCTGCCACGAGGGCAATGGTGATGTTTACCAGAATGGGCAAATCGTGCATATTATCCTCATTCTTTGTCGTTTTTATTATCTTAACCTAAAAACAGTTTGCCCGGTAATAATTGCGAAATCCAAAATAAAACCGCCAGGCGATCTATTTGAAATAAAACAGATTCGGAGGCCAGGGGAGGGGGACAGGGAACTGACTTCAGACAGAGTAAATGTCTTTCTGGCAAGATCCGGGCAACCGGCAATGTCATTATAGACGGTGAATCCATTTCATTCCGTTGGTCGCGGCGATCTGGCCTGTTGAAAGGATAGCCTGCAAACTGGTGACGACGGTATCAAGTTTGACCTTCTCCGGATTTAGTTGTGTGATCACCGGTTCGGGTTTGAAAAAATCAATCGTCAATGTATTTGCGCGCGTAGAACGCACTTCGGTGCCGTTGAATAGGTTCAACTTATCTTTGGACCTGATGTCAGATTAATGCGCCGCAGGCGGCCTCTCTGGACAGGATATTTGGGTCAGCAAGACCAGAACTAACAGGGTATATACTATTTTCTCATTGGGCTTCCAATGGGTATTTTTATCCGGGAGATGTATGTAACCCGCCTGTTGAATTTGCTTTACAAAAGCCACTTATATTGGTCATTTTTTTAAATTAAAGGCTTCGTCTTTTTTTTAGATTTGGATAACGTAGATTTTTGGGCCGCAAACTGAGGAGAGACCAGAGAAACCCGCGGGATTGTTGTGATATCTTTTTCGGGATTAACCGAACTTTTTTTGGTAAATCTGTCTATAGTTCTTTAGAAATAACAATGATGGAGTGTGAATTGTTCCCTACAAACATGGATGACCGCGAAAAGATTGTTGGCGAACTTTTTGAAAAATACAAGAACCTTGTTTTTAAAACCGCCTTTTTGATGTATGGAAATAAGGACGAAGCCGAAGAAGCGTTGCAGGAAGTATTTCTACTGGTGTACAGATACCTGCCGGGTTATGACCCGGCGAAGGGTGCCATGACCACATGGCTGCACCGCATAACGATCAATTATTGCCTCCGGAACCGGCAGAATATGGATGTCTCACTGGAATCATTGGATGATTCGAACATCAATATCCGGGAAGAATCGGTTGATTCGGTTGTACAGGCGGCCTTTGACCGCCAATCGCTTTGTGACGCCATTCAGAAGCTTTCAGGAAAATTGAAGGCTGTCATCATCCTCCGGTATTACTGGGAGCTTTCGTACAACGAGATCAGCGAGATCCTATCCATACCTCTCGGAACCGTTAAATCGCGAATTGACCAGGCATTAAAAACCCTGGCAGTAGCTTTTCACTCATCTTCATCGGCTTCGGCGAAGGACGCTTCGCCAGTTTGGGAGCGTGTGATATGAACTGCAGACAAATCTCGGGTATCTTGAGCGCTTACCTCGATAACGAAGTACCGAACTTTGAGGAAATCCTGATAATGGAACATCTCAGTTCCTGCGAGGATTGCCGTGCGGAACTGGCGGAACTCCGCAAAACCCGCCAGTCGGTTGTCACCACCATGCATGCAATGGCGGAATCGGCTGAACCTTCGGCCCAGGCATGGGTTGGGGTACAACAGCGAATAAGGCAAGAAAAGGGATCCCGTATTTCAACTAACCAAAACCGGCTATCCAGTCTGGCGCCAGGCTGGATGGTCACGATCATTCAAAAAATAGGAGCATCACAAATGTCTCGAAGATTGTCAGTAATAGTATCCGGCGCGTTAGTGCTTGGCATTCTGGGTTTCTTCATGGTGAATCAGACCGTAACCCCGGTATCAGCCAAACAAATTCTGGATAAAGCCTACGAAGTGCATCAGATGACGGCACAGGCTGGCGGAATATCACATTTGAAAGTTGAACGTTATTTCAATCCTGACATGCAGGAAGGGAAGGAAGCCGGTTTCCGCATGGTTGTGGAACATTACACGGATTACAAGACGGGAAATTACCGGATGGTAGAGTACTCCTTGCCGGAAATGAAGGTGACGTATGTCGCGGGGTATGATGGTAATAACACTTACTCTTCAAAACGGCTGGAACGGTCTAAGAAAACCGAAATCCTGACGGTCTACCGCAGTCCTCAGAGCCGTGACAGGGTTGCCGGGTTGGATAACCTCGGTCCAACCTTTTCGCCGGAAGCGGAATTTGACAGCATTCGAAACGATCCCAAAATCCGCCTGGAATCAGAACAGGTACTGAGCGATGGCCGCAAGGCGTATGTTCTTGAGGCCATTCATCCGGCGGATTCATTCAAGATTAATGGGAAGGTCGTAGAGGGCGACGCCCACCTCGAGCGAATGATTTTTGACGCGAAAACCTATGAACTTCTGGAGACGGTAACTTTCGTCAAGAAAAGCAATAAAGAGATCATTCTCAGTTCGCTGCGCTTTCTGGTGCGTGAAACGCTTCCGTCTGGTTCCGAAGTCAACTGGGCTATGAGCGATCTGAAAGGTATTTCATTCGTCGATGACCTGGACCGGTCAAAGGGAGATCTCCTTCCTGAAAAGATCACCCGGGAAGAGTTGGCAGCAAAGACCAGTTCCGGTTATTTGTTGAAAGAAATTCCGGCGGGTTTTGAACTTGAAATCACGTCCCCTCCCCGACAGGACAATGAAACAAGTTTTATCTACATCGCCAGCTATCGCAACAATGATGACTATTTTGTCATCCAAAATTCGGGTGACTTGCAGGAAGAGTTGCAGGAGAATTCTGACGAAACCTATTCCGCAAAAAACGGTCTCATAGCTACCTTCCAAAAGGAACCGGAAAATTTGCCTGACATGAAGACGTTCCAAACAGTTATTATCAGTGGTTCCAACAAGATTGGTTTCCTGGTAAATAGCTCATTGCCAAGAGAACGTGTAAAAGAATTGATTGATGATTTGATTATGGTTAAGTAAGAAAAATTCTCAATATCTTTGCAATAGAAGAACCATCGTATTCACAATATCAGGATCAAATTGCGTACCGCTGTTCCGGATCAAATCTTCTTTGGCCTGTTCAAAAGAGATTGGAGCGCGGTACGCTCTTCCTGTTATCATCGTGGAAAATGCGTCAGCTAACCCGAGGATGCGAGCCCCCAGCGGAATCTCTTGTCCTGCCAGTCCGTTGGGGTAACCCTTGCCATCAAAGCGTTCGTGGTGCGCGAGTACCAGCGGAGTGATAGAAGATAATCCCTGCGACGGCTGCATCAACGCGGCGCCGTATTCGGAATGACGTTTGATGATCCGCCATTCCTCTTCGGTCAATGGCCCCGGTTTGGTTAAAAGCTCGCGCGGGATAATGGATTTTCCGACATCGTGCAGGCGGCTGGCCAGAGAAATTTCCATAACTTCATTCTCTTCAAGACGCATGGTTTCAGCGATTCGTTTGGCCCACAGTGCCGTATTCTGGCTATGGGCAGAGTTGTCACAACGGTCAATGGAATCAGCCAGCATAAAAAGGGCTTTGCTGTAATTCTCCTGTAATGCCTGAACGACAGGGCCGGCATATACTGTCAGCCCTGCCAGTTCAGGTTTGAATGGTGTGCCTGTAATCTCATTCAGGTTCTTCTGACTGCCTTCAGGTAGTTCTTCCGTATCCAGGGCAAAGAAGCCGAATACTCGGTTCTTGCGGTCCAGTTCCATGGGGATCATAATCTGGACCGGCCGGATCTGTTCCTCAACCCTCCCTGCATCCCCCGTAATATTGGGAACAAGTTTGATGCCCGGATTGGATTTGTACGTCTGACGGCTCATAAAAAACCTGAATATGCGGTGCTCAGTGGTAGTGAGGCACAGCCATTTCAACAAGGGATGGGGTCTCTGTTATTTCGAGTACCCGTGACGAAAACTCCTCCAGGGTAATCGCCTGGATGCCGCTTAATTGCTCTCTCACCTTGTCTGAGAATTGAAAACTCTCGCCATGGTACCCTTTGTCAACGGCAGACAATGGATTAGATAGGAGCTGGATTCGAAACCGGGGATTAATAATGGCAGCATGGATCAGGCGGCCAAATTCAGCTTTTGTACCGGCAAGAGGGTCATTGTGTTGCGCAGGGCTATCTGAAATACTCACGTGCATGACGGGCAATGAAGTCATGTTATCTCCTTTACTACTTTTCGGCTCAGGGACCATAAGAGCAAGAATGCTCCGATGGAGAGGAAAACGTCACCCAGACTGAAGGCGACATTCTGAGGCAAGCCTGCCGGCAATGTAAACCTGTCCGAGAGCCAGGCCAGCCGGGTATCTGCCGGTGCCATGATCAGGTCTTTTGTTTGTCCCAGCCGGGAGCCGACGATCCAGTGGTCTGCGGTACGGTTGGGGAACATACGCGATAGCGTTTCGACACTGATTGGCATCCATCCACCATTTGCAGCGATGACAATAAAGTTACTCATCAAACCGGCTCCAAGAGCCCAAAAACCCGGAGTGAAAAAATTTGCCAGCGAAAAGAGTACCAATCCGAGCATGGAAGTTATCTGGATAAGAGGAATGATCTGATCCGGTATGATTTTTCCAACGGCAGGGAGGTAAAAAGCCAGAATCTGGGGGAAAACACAGATGATGACAATCCAATCCCATTTCAGGTGGGCGAATTTTAAGGTTCGATGAGTAAGCCTGGCTCTCACCATTGTGCAAGCCAGGCCCAGGATCACGGCAAATAAGAGGATCATGTAAGTAACGGACAGATACCTGGAATCCCTTCCGAATAATTCCGAGCCTCATCCCTCCCTGGACGAGTGAGGAAAAGGTGCGAAAATGGTAAAGTACTACCCGCCGGTGGCAGCCGGGGCGCCCGCGCCGATAATGAACATGGCAATGGAGATGACGAAAAGGACGACGCGAACATCAACAGGGCGGACAAGTTTCATAAGTTTAGATGACATGGCTCACTCCTTAAGTGAATAATTGTCTGGTAGAGATAGATCATTATGGAAAGGCGCGGTCTCAAAACAGGCATTAAAACAGGCATCAAATCACCGGTTTTTGGTTGTTTTCATAAGGATGCCCCTAACCCCAAAAGGGGGATAATTTTCGATATTATTAATTTTTTATGAAAATATGGTTCGATGTCATGCACATTTTCATTTTTTTCGTATTCTATTTGTACAAAATAGTTGGGTACTACGTACCTTAGGCACAGCGTGCCTTTAAAACCTTTCCAAACCTCCACGTTAGGGATTAGGGGCTGTCAAATA